>CAZNNA010000042.1:2857-15805 GCA_964573825.1 uncultured Treponemataceae bacterium | reverse complement strand
ACGTAGTTCATCGTGGGACATAGATTAAAAAAAACGACCGCGGCTACCCTCGGGCGGCCGCGGTCGAACAGGCTTAAGCCGCGCGTCGCTATCGCGTACGCGAAACAGCCTTACTTGTGCCCTCGGAACATGACGCGGACCTGCTTGTAGAGGCCCTCGCCCTCGCTCTTGGTCTCGATATCGACGATATCGTTGAGCGTCGTATGCACGATGCGCCGCTCGAAGGGGTTCATCGGCTCGAGGAGCACGGAATTCCTCGTGTTCCTGACCTTCTCGGCTATCTCGTAGGCCATCTTCACGATGGACTCCTCGCGCCTTATCCGGTAGTTCTCGGAATCCAGGATGATGCGAAGATCCTCCCGGCCGAGCCTACCGGCGTACACGTTGGCGAGCAGCTGAAGCGCGTCGAGGTTCTTCCCCTTCTTTCCGATCAGGATCGCGGCGCTCTCGCTCTCGAGCCTGATACCGAGCTTAAGCTCCTCGCGGAACAGGATGCTCGCCTTGCAGGCGTAACCCATCTTCTCCACCGTAGTCTGCACGAACGCTAGGAGGCTCTCCTCGAACTCGCCGTTCACGGGTATATCGGCCGCGCTCCTCCGCTTGCGCTCCTGGGGAGCCCTGTCCCCGCCCGAGGCGCTGCCAGAGCCGCCTTGGGCCGAGGCTCCGGGGACAGAGCTTCGAACGTGCACGCGGATCCGCGTCTTGCCCTTCTTGAGGAAGCCGCCGCGCTGCGACTCCATGATCTCGACGTCGAACCCGTCCCGGGCGACGCCGAGCTCTCGCGCGGCGATCTCGATGGCCTCTTCCTCTGTTCGGCCTTCGAACTCGTATTCCATATATAGTCTCCTATAAAGAGAGGTTTTCTATGCTAGTTCCGCCCCTTCTTGACGCCCTTGCCGCCTTTTCCGCCCTTGGGCGGGACGATCTTGAGCTGAGGCTCGGCGGCCGCCTTGGCGAGGCGCTTCTTGTGGATAACCCTGTTGATAACGAGCTGCTGCAGCGTCGTCAGGATGTTCGATGATATCCAGTACACGAGAAGGCCGGACGGCACGTCGTAAAGCACGAAGAAGAAGATGATAGGCATGCCGTACATCATGAACTTCATCTGGCCGGCGTTCTGCCCGCCGCCCGCCGGCTGCTGCATGAACTTACCGTACAGGAGCTGGCTGGCCAGGTAGATGATGGGGAGGAGCCTAACGGCCGACACGCGCCAGATGATCAGGTTAATCGTCGGGAACGTGAAGATGGCTTCCGGTAGCGACAGGTCGCCTATCCACCCGGCAATGAAGGAGGCTCCGCGCAGGTCGAAGTGATTATTGAAGAGCGAGTACATCGCGATGAAGATCGGGAACTGGATAAGGAGCGGGAGGCAACCCGACAACGGGTTGTAGCCCTCGGCCTTATAGAACTCCGCCATCTCCTGGTTGAGCTTCTGCGGGTTGTTCTTATACTTAGCCTGCAGCTCCTGGATCCGCGGCTGCAGTTCCTGCATCCTCGCCGTCGACTGGCTCCCCTTGAAGGTCAGCGGGAACATGAGTATGCGCACGAGCAGCGTCACGAGGATGATGGCGATACCGTAGTTGCCCACGATGCCGTAGAAGATGTTGAGCGACCACTTGAGGGCCGTCTCGAGCCACCCGAGGATGTTGTTACCCTCGAGGACGGCCTCGAGGTCGTCACCGCTACGCTTAAAGCCGTTAGCCGTGGGGTCGTCGTAGCGGGCCAGCTCGCGGGAGCTCTTAGGGCCGGCGTAGATATGGAAGACGTCGGTCTGGACGCTCGCCCCGAGGACGGGCCGGCTATAGGACATCGCCGCGGTCGTCGGGTAGCCGTCGACCGCGAGGTTCGTGTACGTCGTCGTATACGAGGTAGCGTCTGGTAGCACGATGAGCGTGAAGTACTTGCCCGCGATAGCCGACCAGGCTGCCTTGCTCGCCTCGACGCTGTGCGCGCCGGCCTTTTGCGCCTTGCGCTTATTGCCCTCGTACGTGACTATCTTGCGCCAATCCGCGTTCTTCGGTAGGTCTTTGAACCCAGGCCCTATCTGCGGCCCCACGGAGAGCGTGTAGGCGTAGGAACCATCCCCTACCGCGGGGACAGAGCTGCTCGAGTTCTCGATAATCACCGAGAGCCGGAACATGTACTCGCCCGGCTTGAACTCGTAGCGCTTACGGAGCGTGAAGGGCGCGGCGTCGGCGGAGTTCGTGGGCAGGAACGCGCGGGAGAATTCAATGACTCCGGGCGAAGGCTGGCTTACGTTCATGAGCGCGTCGAGTGTCGCGGACTGCGGCCCGCCGAGGGCCAGGGAGAAGCCGTCGACCTCGCCGTTGACCGGCATGAGGAGCTCGACCGGGACGCCGTCCTCGGCGTGGTCCTTGAGGCGCAGGGACACGAGCTCGCCGCCCTTGTTCGAGAAGGTAGCGGTAACGAGGTCGGTCGCTATCGTATAGCGAGCCTCGCTCGCCGGTGCCTCCGCCTCAAGCGCGGGAACGAGGGCCGAGGCGCTCGCCGTTACCGGCGCCGCCTGGACCGTAGCGGCGGCGGACTGGGCCGCGACGGGTGCCTGGGTAGCCTGCGGTTCGGCGGGAAGCGGCTGGCGCGGGAAGAAGTAGTTCTGCACGGCCATGCCGACCGTAATGACGACCACCATCAGCACTATGGCGATCATCGTCTTGGCGTCGAACGCCTTATTGGAATCGTCTTCGTTGATGCTCATAGGACAGGATCGAAACCTCCCGGATGGAATGGATGACAGCGTAAGATCCTCTTCGTGGCGAGGAGAGCCCCGCGCGCCGCTCCGTGGCGAGCCACGGCCTCCAGGGCGTAGGCGGAGCAAGAAGGATAGTACCGGCACGAGCGCGGCTTGAGCGGGGACAGAGCTTTGCGATAGAAGGTGATCAGGGCCTTAAGAAAGGCGGAGGCGAGCCTGTCCATACTATCAAGAGACCAGCGAGGCGCGGCGCAGGACGGTCTCGAGCTGCGCGTTGCGATGCTCGAGCGTATCGGTGTCGGGAAAGATGACCACGACGACGTCGAGGCCGGGCTTGACCCTATGCTTATTAAGGCGCCAGCTCTCGGAGACGACGCGCCGCGCGCGATTCCGATGGACCGCGTTACCGTACTTGCGCACGGTAACGAAAACGGCGCGGGTAACCGCGCCGCCGTTCGGCCTGACGTTGAGACGCAGACCTCGGCCTGACCAGCGACGCCCCTCGTCAAACACCTGCGAAATGTCTCGTCGCGTACGGATACGCTCCGTCTTCCGAAACCGGAAACCCGGAGCGCCCCGTTCGTCGTCAGGCACGAGAATCAGTACTTCTTCTTCTCGTCGGAAATGCTGAGCTTAGCCCGGCCCTTGGCTCGGCGCCTCTTGAGCACGAGCCTGCCGCCCTTAGTCTTCATGCGAGCCCTGAATCCGAATTTCCTGACGCGGCGGGTCCTGCTCGGCTGATACGTTCGCTTCATGACGATATCTCCTCAGAATTTATCTCGCGATAGGCATCCGCCGCCCGCGAGCGTTTCTCACAACATTAGCCGGCGGATTATAGACGTTCTCTGCGCTTTGGTCAACGCGCCCAGCAAGCCTACTACATCCAAGGACGATCCATATTCTTTATCACGGAACGAGAAGGTTTTCATTGACATTATGGATATTTTCGCTACACTTTCTGCGGTACCTTACAGACTGGAACTAATGACGTACGATGATGCAAAGGTGAAATACTATGTCCAAAGCGCAGCAGAAAATACGGATCTTCTCGGCTCTAGAGGTCGCGAATCTCTGCGGAGTCGTCAACCAGACCGCCATCAACTGGATACGCAACGGCCACCTCAAGGCCTTCATGACCCCGGGCGGGCAGTACCGCGTCTATCAGGAAGACCTCGTGGCCTTCCTCGAGCATCGCGGCATGCGCGTTCCGGCCGAACTCAGCCCCAACGCCAAGGCCGACCTGGACTGGACTACGCTCGCCATCGTAGACGACGATTCCGAGCTGAACGATATCGTCAAGAAGCTCATCGAGAAGACCCCGCTCAAGCTTAACATACTGCAAGCGTACGACGGCTTCGGCGCCGGCGCGCTCATAGCGGAGAAGCACCCCGGCTTCATCATCCTCGACATAGACCTGCCCGGCATCGACGGAAACCAAATTTGCGCCAAGCTCAAGACGGAGCCCTCGTTCGGCAAGCCCTTCGTCATCACGGTCACCGGCATCGCCGAGCCTACCATCAGGGACAGAGCTTTGCAGGCCGGCGCCGATGCCTTCCTTCCTAAGCCGCTCGACTTCGACGAACTCACTACGATCCTTGGCGATTTCGTCTCACGGGTACGATAGGAGCGCGACTATGCAGGAGGCCCGGACCATCCTAATCGTCGAAGACGAGGATGCCATTCGATTAACCCTTCGCGATTATCTCCTCAGGAAGGGGTATGAGGTATTCGTGGCCTCGGATGGCGTAGGTGCCATTAAATTGCTTCTAGATAATGAAATAAATATTATTCTAACTGACTACAGGATGGATATCCTAGGCGGGGATTACTGGATTCGATTCCTCCGTACCTTCTGCCCGGAAAAGAAAGTGATCATCACCTCGGGCTTCCTTAAGCCAGACTTCAAGATTCCCTACGAGGTAGTCTTCAAGCCCTTCGATTATTCGGAGCTAGAAGCGAAGGTCCGCGCGGCGCTCGCTCCCGATCAGCCCGATGAGCAGCAATGAGCACCTTCCTCAACGCCGCGCCGTCCTCGTAATAGTACGCGGTCGCGTGCAAGGCGTCGGGTTCCGTTACGAGGCTCGCTCGATAGCACGTTCGCTCGGTCTCTGCGGTTGGATAACGAACCTGTCTGACGGCGGAGTAGAAACCTATGCCGAAGGGGACAGAGCTTCGATCGATCGCTTCGTATCTTGGCTCCATAGCGGTCCACCTAGCGCAAAGGTAGAAAGCATCGATCTTTGCGAACGTACGCCAAAGAGTGAGTATCAATCATTCGTGGTTGAGTAATTATCAGGGACAGAGCTTCGTTTTAACCAAGATAAAGAGCGACCGACGGGAGTCGAACCCGCGTCACGAGCTTGGGAAGCTCGGGTAATACCGTTATACGACGGTCGCAAGAGTTAAGCCTTAAAAAAAACGCCGCCGAAGCGACGAATCGACCCGTACCCTATCAACTTTAGAACGGTAAGCCCGTCGATCAGAACGGGCTTACCCTCGTTCTTTACGACGGACAGAAATCAGGACAACGCGTTACCGCGTCGGAAAGATAGCCTAAGCTACCTATGCGTAGTATAGGGAAATTTTAAGAAGCCTGTCAACAACCCGCCGCCAGCAGTCTGACGGATGGCTCCGATAAACGGTTAAGGCTATGACACTGTAAGTGCCGGTATCGCTAACTGTTGCCAATAGGGAAACCAAACGATAATAACGAGATTTGGGGGAAGCAGCACCTCGAAATTGCCATCTCGTGAGCTGCGGGCACCAGAGTATTTCCACTCTATAACGTTTTGCACAAGTTGTGCACGTACAGGATTGTTTTCAATATACTCAAAAGTCCGTATATACTCCTGAAACCGATTGATGATACAAGAGAAGAATCGTTCTCCCCACGTATGACCGGTAAGACAGAAGGCTCGGTTATAACGCATCGCGAAAACGGAGTTTATCCATTGCATGATTCGAGAAAGGTTTTCGCCCGGCCCTGGCCGTATCATGAGGTGGACATGATTACCCATGATCATAAAGTTCTCTATAGCAAAGAGATATCTCTTCCTTGCCTGTTTAAGGACCTCCATGTAGAGGCCTTTAATTGAGTCCTCGGTAAAGATCATCTCTTTCCTGTTTGCGCGCATTGTAACGTGGTACAATGCGCCGTCCAATAGATACCGTCGCTTACGCATACCGCTTACACGCGCGTCCGCGCAGCCACGCTTTCGCTTTTTTTTAAAAAAAGGACAGAGCCCTATTAAGCTCTGTCCCTTGTTCAAAAGCGTTTAATCCACTACTTATCCACAATTACATCGTTCTGAATCAGTTTATAACATTTTGTTGGACATTTCTCCACACACAACCCACAAGATGTACACTTAGAATAATCCGTTACGGGAATACCTTTTATCATAGTTATACACTGCTCGGGACAAACCTTAACACAAGCCTCGCATTTAATGCAGCCAACCTTGCAGCTCTTCAAGACCGTCGCCTTCATCGTCGTTCGATTAGAGCAAAGAACCACTGAGCCTATCCTCTTACGAGGGACAGAGCTTAGAATTTGCTGCGGGCATTCCTGTACGCACAACCCGCATCCCGTACACGTGGCGTAGTCCACGTGGGGAAGCCCGTCCTCACCCATATGCAGGGCGTCGAACTTGCATACGGCGACGCAATCGCCGAATCCGAGGCACCCGTAGGGACAGAGCTTGGTGCTTCCGGTAGAAAGTTTAGCCGCCCGGCAGGTCTTGACGCCGACGTACTCCCCCTTGACCTGTGCCACGTCCTTGCGGCCCTGGCACAGGAGCACGGCGACGGTGTCCTCGGAGGAGGCGCTCACGCCCATGAGGGCCCCGAGGGCGTCGGCGACGGCCTTGCCGCCGGGGGCGCACTTGGTGATGGGCGCCTCGCCGCGGGCGACCGCCTCGGCGTAGCCGTCGCAGCCGGGATAGCCGCAACCGCCGCAGTTGACGCCGGGCAGGGCCTCGCGCACCGCGTCGATCTTGGGATCGCGTTCCACCTTGAACTTCTCCTTGAAGAAGCCGAGCGCCGCCCCCAGGGCGAAGGCGAGCAGGGCGGAGAACCCGAGGGTAATCAGTATGACGTTCATCGACGCGCGCTCCTTACTTTATCAGCCCGGCGAAGCCCATGAAGGCCACGGCGAGGAGGCTCGTAGACGCGAACAGGATCGGCGTCCCCTGCAGGAACTTCGGTATAGGCGCGGTCTTGAGCCTATCGCGTACCCCGGCGAGCAAGATGAGCGACAGCATGAAGCCGAGCGCCACGCCCACGGCATAGACCACCGACTCGATCAGGTTGAAGCCCTTAGAGATGTTGTCGAAGGTCACCGCAAGGATGGCGCAGTTCGTCGTGATGAGCGGCAGGTAGATGCCCATCGACCCGTAGAGCCCTGGCACGTTCTTCTTCAGGAAGAACTCGACGAGCTGCACGAGCGAGGCTATCACCAGGATGAACACCAGGATCTTGAGGAAGGTGAGCTCGAGGGGCAGGAGCACGAAGTGGTACAGCGGCCACGTGACCACGGTAGCAATCACCGTGACGAAGGTCACCGCCAGGCCCATGCCCACGCTCTTCGACACGTCCACGGACATGCCGATGAAGGGACAGAGCGCCAGGAAGCGCATCAGCACGATGTTATCGATGAGGAGCGCCGATAGGAATATCTTGGCGAGGTTCATGCGGCCTCCTTGGCGGCGGCCGGGGCCGCAATACGCTTCTTGAGCCAGAGGTTAAAGGATATGAAGAGGGCGAAGACCATGAAGCCGCCGGGCGGCAGGGTGAAGAACAGTATGGGCTGGAAGGCCTCGGGCATGACCCGCGCTCCGAGGAACGACCCGTTCCCGAGGAGCTCGCGGAGCGCGGCGATGCCGATGAGTACCCAGGTGTACCCCAGTCCCATGCCGAGGGCGTCGACGGCGGCGTCCAGGGGCTTCTCCTTGCTCGCGAAGGCCTCTACGCGGCCCATAATGATACAGTTCACCACGATGAGGGGGATGAACACGCCCATGGACTTGGACAGCGCCGGGAAGTAGGCCTGCATCGAAAGGTCGACCATCGTGGTAAAGGCCGCGATGACGATGATGAAGATCGGTATGCGCGCGTCGCTCGGTATGAGCTTCCTGAAGAGCGAAATAACGAGCTCGGCGAAGGTGATGACGAAGGTCATGGCCAGGCCCATGCCTATGCCGTTGGACACGCTCGAGGTGACGGCCACCGACGAGCAGAGCCCTATCATCAGCATGAGCAGGGGATTCTCTACGACGAGTCCCTTAATGAAAATCTTCCACAGACGCTTCATCGCGTGCCTCCGTTGGCCCCGAGCCAGGCCGTGCCGGCGCGACCGGCCTCCCGGACTATGCCCGAGAGGGCCTTGCTCGTTATGGTGCTCGCGCTGATGGCCACGACGTCCTTCTTGACCTCGAAGCCGTCAGTGACGGCCTTGCCCGCGAACTGGCCCGGGAAGGTGGTCTTGCTCGCCTTGTCGACGAAGTACGCCGGGT
The DNA here is from genome assembly GCA_964573825.1 of uncultured Treponemataceae bacterium. Classification (GTDB taxonomy): domain Bacteria; phylum Spirochaetota; class Spirochaetia; order Treponematales; family UBA12059; genus SZUA-370. The sequence goes on along the minus strand of CAZNNA010000042.1, from coordinate 7,582 downwards.
TCGTGGCGTTGGCGCCTAGGCCGGGCGTGTCGGAGAGCGTCATGACGCGCGCCCCCACGATACGCTCGTCGGTCCCGACGCCGACGAGCATCACGGCGTCGCCGCCGTAGCTCGGCGAGGAGGCCTTGATCGCCACGCCGAGCGCGGTCCCGCCCTGGCTGGCTTTCCAGGCAGACTGGATCCTGACCCCGGCGTCGCCCGAGGCGATGGCGGAACCGAGGTCCTCGAAGGACTCGGCCGCGGGGAAGAGGTCCTTGAGCGAGGCCTCGAGCTGGGCCTGCTCGTGGCCGGCTATCGTCGGCCCGGTCACCGTGTAGACGACGGCCAGCGCCGCGCAGGCGCCCGCCGCGAAGAGGCCGAGGGCTAGCCCGAGCCTCAGGATATCCTTCTTCACTTCGCTGCCTCCTTGGCGGGCTTGGCCGGGGGCACGAAGCCGTATTTCTTGACCCTGAGCTTATCGAGGTAGGGCGCGACGGCGTTCATGATGAGGATGCCGTAGGTAACGCCCTCGGGGTAGCCGCCGAAACGGCGGATGATAACCGTTATGAGGCCAGCGCCCGCCCCGAAGATGACCTTGCCGAGCGGCGTCACCGGGCTCGAGGCGTAATCCGTGGCCATGAACACCGCGCCGAAGAGGAGGCCGCCCGAGAGGACGCCGAAGACCGGGTCCATCCCCAGGGCCCAGGAGGCCAGGAAGGCCGTGCCGACCATCGCCAGGGGCGTCACGAAGTGTATGACCCTCAAGGCCAGGAGGAAGGCGAAGCCCACCAGAATGAGGAGTATCGAGCCCTCGCCGATGCAGCCTGCGCGGTTACCGATGAAGAGAGTCCAGAGCGTGGAGGCGTAGTCGCCGGCCTGCGAGAGGCCCTGCTCCACGAGGCTCGAGCCCACGTCGGCCACCGTGCCTCCGAGCTTGACCACGTTGAGCGGCGTCGCGCCGCTCGTCGCGTCTGATATGCCCTTGAAGGGCACGTGCCAGCTCGTCATCGCGGCGGGGAAGCTCATGAGGAGCACGGCGCGCCCGATGAGGGCCGGGTTGAAGGGATTGGCCCCGAGGCCGCCGAAGAACTCCTTGGCCAGGACGATGGCGGCGAAGGAACCCATCGCGACCATCCAGAGCGGCACCGAGGGCGGGCAGATCAGGGCCACGAGGAGGCCCGTCACTACGGCGGACAGGTCGCCGACCCGGATATCCTGCTTGGTCACGGCGCGGAAGGCCGCCTCGGAGGCCACGGCCGTCGCTATGGACACCGCTATCACGAGCAGGGCGGGTAGGCCGTAGAGCACCACGCCGTAGATCGCCGACGGGGACAGGGCTATGATGACCGCGAGCATGATCTTCCGCGGCGTCACGCCGGTGTAGACGTGCGGGCTCGAGGACAGGAAGAGGTTATTTGCAGGCACGCTGGGCCTCCTTCTGCTTCTTGGCCCGCAGGAGCTGCTTGCCGACCCGGAAGCGCTGCACGAGCTGTATGTGCGACGGGCAGACGAAGCTGCAGGTACCGCATTCTATGCAATCGAGGGCGCCGATGCGCTCGGCCTCGTCCAGGTCGCCCGCCTTGAGGGCCACGTTGAGGAGGGCCGGCGACAGGCGGCAGGAACAGGCCATCATGCAGCGGCCGCAGCGAAGGCAGGGCCCTTCCTCATAGGCCTTGGCCTCATCAGCGTCCATGAGGAGCACGCCGGAGGTGTTCTTCTGGAGCGGCACGTTGAGGGACGGCACGGACGGGCCCATCATCGGGCCGCCGAGCACCACCCTACGCAGGCGGGACTCGTCGTAGCGCGACAGGTCGGGGAACAGGTCCTGCGCCAGCGTCCCCACGGGCACGATGACGTTCTTGGGGCTCTGGCAGGCGCCCCCGGTGATGGTCAGTCCCGTATCGATCACGGGCTTGCCCTTGCGGAAGGCCTCGGACACGGCGCGGAGCGTGCCGACGTTGGACACGACGCAGCCCACGTCCATGGGCAGCCCGCCCGAGGGAACCTCCCGGCCAGTGATGGCGGTGATGAGCATCTTCTCGCCGCCCTGCGGGTACTTGGTCTTGAGGAGCTGGACGGATATGTCCTTACCGCCCGAGCGCTCGGCTATCGCCTTCGTAAGGGACGCAAGGAGATGGGCCTTGTTGTCCTCGAGGCCCACGATACCCTTGGCGGCGCCCACGATGTGCATGACGATGGCCATGCCGTCGATGAAGTCGCCAGGCCGCTCCTCCATGATCCGCTCGTCTATCGTCAGGTAGGGCTCGCACTCGGCGGCGTTGGCTATGACGAACTCTATAGGCTTATTCGGAGGGGGCGCGTACTTGACGTGGGCGGGGAAGCCCGCGCCGCCTATGCCTATGATGCCGGCCTCGCGGACGCGCGCGAGCGCCTCCTCCTTGGGGCAGGCATAGGGGTCGAGAGCCGGCATGAAGACTGACTCGTTGTCCTCGGACGGCTCGATGACTATGCAGAGCCCCTCGAGGTTATTCCCCAGCATACGCGGCTCTATCTTCTTGACCGTGCCGGCTATCGACGCGTGGAGCGGTACCGTCATGCGGCCCTCGCCGTCGGCTATCTTCTGCCCGCGCTTGACCTTGTCGCCCACGGCGACGAGCGGCGCTATGGGCGCGCCGAAGTGCTGGTTGACCGGCAGCACCACCTGGGAGACCTTGCGCAGCACCTCGATGGGTACCGCCTCGCTCCGGTCCTTCCGCTCGGGCGGATGGGCGCCGCCTCTGAATGTTTTCTTCGTCATGGGGAGATGGGGCTCCTTCTTCCGATGCGTCCGCGGCGGCCGATTTCCCGCGCGAGGGCTTGAGGTCGATGGACGAATTCGGTATTGGCGTTCGGGGCGTCCGCGGGCTCGTGGCTCATCGCGCTAGGTTCTGTCTACCGCGGATACGCTCGATCGGCGCGTATCGTAACCCGGCATGATAAAACCGTCAAGATATGCATTATATAAGAAGAAAACGATAATCTTTGCTCTATTTGCGGAAGAAGGCCATCACGAACGACCGGCTAGAACCATTTCTTTCGCTTGAAGAACGCTATCATGGCCGCGGCTATGGCGCCCATGAGTCCGAGCGCGACGGGATAGGCCCAGGGCTGCTCGAGCTCGGGCATATGCCTGAAGTTCATGCCGTAGACGCCGGCTATGAAGGTAAGCGGTATGAAGATCGTCGATATGATGGTCAGGACCTTCATCACCTCGTTCATACGGTTCGATACCGACGACAGGAACACGTCCTGGATGCCCGAGGCCGTCTCCCGGTAGCTCTCCACGGCCTCTATCACCTGCACCGCGTTGTCCTGCAGGTCTCGCAGGAAGGGGCCGAGCCGCTCGTCGAGCAGGTCCGAGTCGCTATGGGACAGCACGACGACCGTCTCGCGGACGGGCCAGAGCACCCGCCTGAAGCGGTTGAGGTCGGCCTTGGCGTCCTGGAGGCCCGCCATGAAGCCCGCCGCGTCGCGCGCGCTCGCGCTCGTCTCCTCGAAGTCCTCCAGGCGGTTACCGAGCCACTCGAGGAGGGAGAAATAATGATCGATGATGACGTCGAGGAGCGCGTAGGCCAGGAAGCTCGGCCCCATGCGCCTAAGGCGCCCGAGCCCCGTCTTGAGCCGTTCCCGCACCGGGCCCAGGCAGTCGCCGGGGCTCTCCTGTACCGTTACGACGGTGTTGGCCGTCAGGATGATGCTCACCTGCTCGTACTCGATCGTATCGTCGGGTCTCCGCGTGAGCATCTTGGTGATAAGTAAGAGGTAGTGGCCGAAGTCCTCAATCTTGGGCCTATGCTCGGTATTGAGTATGTCCTCGACCGACAGGGGGTCGAGCCGCAGGTACCCGCCGAGGCGCTTGATCGCGTCCTGGTCGCCGAGCCCGTTCACGTTGATCCAGTTGACCATGCCGTCCTCGAGCATGGCCAGGATCTCCTCGATATTATCGGGCGTGACGACGGATATCTCGTCCTGGTCGTACTGGATGAGGGAGAAGGCCGCCTCGGTCGGGGCCTTGTCGCCTATGTATATAGGCGTACCGGGGACGGAGCCCGCGCTGCCAGCGGTCACGCTCCGGTAGAGCGGCTCGATGCGCCTATGGGCGCCTGTCGGTTCGGTCGGGTTCATGGAGGATAGGAGGCTAGGCGCCCGTCTCCCCGTCGGCCTCGAGACGGTCGATGAAGGCCTCGAGCGCGGCCCGATCGTCGGGGGCCATGCGGGAGAAGGAGACCCCGAAGCGGCATCCGCTGTCCTGGTCGTTCACGTTGACAACGTAACCCTCAGCCTCCACGGCGCGCCAGGAACCGTCCTCCTCGGGAATGGAGAATGATAGCCATACCGAGAGGAGCGGGTCGACGTACTCGTCGGACACGAAGGCCATCCCGCCGCGGGAGATATCGCATCCCTGGGCCCTGAGGTACTGCTCCCGCCCCATGTCGTAGGCCACCATCCTCGACAGGCGGAACCGTCTCTGCGTTCGGCGTTCGGTTTCCATATACCCCTACTATAGACCTAAATCGCCTAGCCTTCCACCTTAAAAACAAGGCCCCCGTCACCGGAGGCCCCTCTACCGCATAGAGCTCTGTCCCCAAGATAAGGAAGCTCTGTCCCCAGGCCCTACTTCCTGTTCTTCAAGAGCTCCGCGAAGGGGTTGTAGCTCGTCCCGTCGTCGTCTCGCTCCGGTTTTCCTCCAGAGCTCTGTCCCCGAGGGGCTCCGCGATCGAAGCTCTGTCCCCGCCCGTCGCTTCG
>CAZNNA010000042.1:0-2757 GCA_964573825.1 uncultured Treponemataceae bacterium | reverse complement strand
AGCTCTGTCCCCGAGGGGCTCCGCGATCGAAGCTCTGTCCCCGCCCGTCGCTTCGGTCCGAGCCCTGTCCCCGCGCGGGAGCGTCCGCGCGCCTCGCCACGACGACCTTGCGGGCTCCTCCGCCCTGGCTAGCGTTCGCGCCGCCGGCGGCGCTAGCTCTGTCCCTCGAGGCGCTGTCCCTCGTAGGGCCAGAATCCCCGCGGCGCTCGCTCTTGAGCGACAGGCCTATGCGCCGCCTGGCCGCGTCGAGCGATATGATGCGGAACTCCTTGACGTCGCCCACCTTGAGCGCCTCCATGGGGTCCTTCACGAAGTGGTCGGACATCTCCGAGACGTGTATGAGGGCGCTCTCCTTGATGCCAATATCGACGAAGGCGCCGAAGTCCACGACGTTCTTGACCTTGCCGGTCACCTTCATACCCTCGCGCAGGTCCTCGAAGGCCAGGACGCCCTGCTGGAGCACGGGCTTCGGGTAGTCGTCGCGCGGGTCGCGGTTGGGCTTCTTAAGCTCGGCGACGATATCGTCGATGGTCGTGTCGCCGACGCCGTACTTCTCCTTGAGCGCCGCCCGCTGCTCGCGGCTCGGGTCCTTGCCCGCGCGCACGCCCTCGAGGAGCTCGCTCGCCAGGGCGTAGTTTTCCGGGTGTACCCAGGTGTTATCGAGCGGGTTCGGGCTCTCGGGGATCTTGAGGAAGCCGGCGCACTGCTCGAAGCTCTTCTCTCCCATGCCCGAGACCTTCTTGAGCTGGTCGCGATTGACTATCTTGCCGTTGTCGTCGCGGTACTTCACTATCTTCTTGGCCAGCGACGAGTTGATGCCGGACACGTACTTGAGGAGCGAATGGCTCGCGGTATTGATGTTAACGCCGACGCGGTTGACGACCGACTCCACCACCTCGTCGAGCGTCTCGGAGAGGCGCTTCTGGTTGACGTCGTGCTGGTAGAGGCCCACGCCTATGCTCTTGGGGTCTATCTTGACGAGCTCGGCCAGGGGATCCTGGATGCGCCGGCCTATCGAAATGGCGCCGCGTATCGTCAGGTCGAGCTCGGGGAACTCCTCGCGGGCTATGTCGCTCGCCGAGTAGACCGAGGCCCCGTCCTCGTCGACCACCGCGTACTTGGCCTCGCCGCCGAGCTCCGTGAGGGCCTCGGAGACTATCTTCTGCACGTCATGGCTCGCCGTCCCGTTGCCTACGGCCACGAGCTGTATCCCGAATTCCTTGATGGCCTTGGCAATGGCCGCCCGGGCGGCGTCCGGCTTCTGCTCCTGGTAGACGACGAAGTACCCCAGGTACTTGCCCGTCTCGTCTATGGCGGCGCACTTGGTACCCGTGCGGATGCCCGGGTCGACGCCCAGGACGCGCGTCCCCTTGATGGGCGCCGACAGGAGCAGGTTCTTGAGGTTCTCGCTGAAGACCGCTATGCCGTGGCCGTCGGCCCCGTCGCTCGCGTCCGAGCGTATCTCGCGCAGCACCGCCGGCGACACGAGCCTCCGGAGCGAATCGTCTATGGCCTCGGCGTGGTACTCGTTGGCCACCTGGTAGCGCCCCTGGAGGACCTTGACCGCCGAGTCCTCGTCGACCTCGAGCCCCACCTCGAGCTCGCCCTCGCGCTCGCCGCGGTTGACCGCCAGCACGCGATGCGGCTTGAGCGACGACAGGGGCTCGCGATAGTCCCAGTACATCTGGTAAGTGCTCTTCTCCTTCTTTGCCTCGTCGCCCACGCCCTTGACGGTCAGGAAGCCGTCGCGCAGGTACAGCTTCTTGACCGCGGCGCGGTTCTCCGGGTCCTGGGAGACGCGCTCGGCGACGATGTCCATGGCGCCCTTGATGGCCTCCTCGGCGCTCGCCACCGACAGCTCGGGCTGCTCGGCGTTCTCCTTGACGAAGGCGGGCGCCGACGCGCGGACCTCGGCGGCCGACCCGCTCGACAGGATATCGGCCAGGGGCTCCAGGCCCTTCTCCTGGGCGACCATGCCGCGGGTCTTCTTCTTGCGCTTATAGGGCGCGTAGATGTCCTCGATCTCCGTGAGGGTGGAGCACTTGCGGATGTTGCCGTAGAGCTCCTCGCTCAGCTTCCCCTGGGCGAAGATGGCCTGGATGACCTCGATGCGCCTGGTCTCCAGGTTGGTAAGGCTCTGGTGCAGGTGTACCACGTCTCGGACCTGGACCTCGTCCAGCTCGCCCGTGCGCTCCTTTCGGTAGCGGCTGATGAAGGGCACCGTACAGCCCTCCGCGGTCAGCTCCACGACGGCGGAGGCCTGGCTCGCGCGGATGGACAGCTGCGCGGCTATGGCGTTGACGAGCTCGGTCTTGGAGATCTCGAGCCCGGCGATGAATGCTTCGTTCAGTTCCATGGGGTACCCTTTATCGTTTCTTGCGGAGTTCGTCGAGGAGTCCCTCGGGGCTGAAGCCGCCCAGGTAGGCGACCTTGCCGCCTATGCAGACGACGGGCTCGAGGCTCGCCATCGACAGGAGGCGCTGTACGTCGGGATTCCTAGCGATGTTATCGGGGGTCGATTCGTAGAAGGAGACGTCGTAGAGGTTGCCGAGCTCGGAGGCCGAAAGGAGCGCGGCGAAATCGTCGACGAGCTCGGCCGTCCGTCGCTTGGCCCCCGGCGCGCAGGTCCCGCACTCGTGGTCGCAGCCGGCGCAGATCGCGTCGTCGGCCTTGCCGTACACTTCAATGGCTATCATGGGTCAATCTCCCTACGAGGACGGTCACGATACGCAGTATCGACCATAAAAATCAAGCGCC
>CAZNNA010000041.1:12497-16058 GCA_964573825.1 uncultured Treponemataceae bacterium | reverse complement strand
CGCGCGCCAACGTGCGCGCGGGATGCGCCGCGAGACTCGTAGCGGCGCAGGGGTCCGGGGGTATCCCCCGGGGTATAACGGCCCTTCGGGACGGCCTTTTCTTTTGCGATCACTCCTGCGCGGGTTCGAACCGAGGGGCCGCCGAGCGACAGCGAGGAGAAGCGCGCATGGATGCGCGCGTCAGGCCCCGAAGGCGGCCCGTAAGCGCGAGACAGGATGTCGAGCGCTGGAGGGCGAACCCGCTCGAGGGGCCCTGGGTATCCCCCGGGGTATAACGGCTCTTCGGGACGGCCTTTTATTTTTGCGATACCCCCCCGCGGGTTAGTACTGTAGGTGGCTATCGGGCTTCATCTCGATCACCTAGTTTCCGGCTCTGTCGCTCCAGGCCCTCAAGTATTGGACCCGCGATCGACTCAGGGAATCCTTTCGGTAAGGCTACTGATAGTTCCTCTGCGACCTTGGGGATGGTTGTCGCAAGCCGGTTGAGTACGCTTTCGATAGTCCCTTCCATGCCGCAACGGCGAGCTGTTTCCCTGAGGTGCCTCGGTCTTATCGTGGCCCATCCATAATGCCGGCTATTTCCTGAGAATGCCATCGCCAGCTTGAGCTTCTCCGGCGGCATGGAGTTGCTCTCATGACCGAGGATTGGATATACGGACATGATGTCGTACAAGGGGGTCAGCCTGAATCGCCCGCCTCGCTCGATGAACACCGAGTAGTTCTTGGCGTGACCATCGGGTGCCGCCAAGAGCCAGAAGAGTACCTGCGCTGTAATAAAGGTTTCGCGATCTCTGGCAGCCTCTTGTGAACCGAGCAGGAGGCGCATGATGGCTTCAATCCCCGGGCCGCCGTCCGACTCGTATTTACCGGTCGGGGGCGTACCCGTGAGCTGGCAGAAGTCCTCCTGCGGAAGCCTGAGGATGCGCTTGCCGTCGTCGGAGCTTCTTCTATCGAACCTCTCAACGACGAGGGCGGTGATGTCTTCGAAGTAGGCGATTTCACAGTTCGCGGTTTTGAGTCCCAACGCGTTCGCGAGCTTGGAGCACAACCATTCATTCTCCACGGAGCCGGACATATCGAAGCCGATGCCCCCGACTCGCCCCATAGGCAACTTGAGAATGTGGGTGGAGGGCGTAGAACCGTGGGGGACGAGCCAGCGATCCTCATGGCGGAGGAGGGCGGTCTTCTCTTGGGCGCCAGCCAGCGATATTCGGAACTCCTCATCGGCTAGGCGACCGTCCATCCCAGCAGAGGTTAATCCTCTCAGGATCGTGGCGATCTCGCGCTCATCGACCTCGCGTCCTTCGATGTTCTCCGAGGACAGGGGCTCTTCGTCCTCCGGCAGAAGCTGGATAGCGCCGACGCAGTCTCGGCCGATCTCCTTGAGGAGGTCGAAGGGCGACAGGGACGATGCCTCATAGCGGCTGCGTATCCGTTGGCGGATCTCGGTGGAGTCTGGGAGCAGGTTATCGAAGAATGATGATACTATCTCTCCGCGATAGCTATAGCCGGGATCGGCGAGCGGTAGCGATAGGGAGATCGGCCTTGCCTGCGGATGATTAAGCCAGGCGTCGGCGTAGGTGAACTCATGGATTCCCTTCGCAGCGACGGTCCACGTACCGACCCGTACGCCGTTGATCCACACGCCCAGTTCTCGTTTCAATGACGGTCTTCCCATGGTTACCAGTCCTCGCCCGGAAGATTCGCAGTGGTCGCCTTGGATGGGCGTCGCGCTTTCGGCGTGATTGTAAGTTCAAGGTCGAGGGCCGACAGGAGTTTCATAAGACTGTCCACGGTCGCGGAACCCGGGTGGTTTTCCAGGGCGGAGATGGTCTTCGGTAGGAGACCCACCAGCTTGCCGGTATCTGCCTGACTGAGGCCATGAGCCTTCCTGGCGCTCCTCAAGGCATGCGTGAGCTGGCTTGGGGTAGAGATGAGGTAGTCCATCGATCCTCCAAACACTCGCAGGGAACTTACCCGATAAGGTATAAATCACTTTAATACCCTTTAAGGTATAAGTCAAGGCGATACCTTATAGGGTACGAATGAGAACCCTGCGACATGATGTAGAATTAGTCGGGACCAGCGAATGAATGAGGATCATGCCGAACCGATCGGTCAGTAATCCATGTCCGTCTCGGTCAGCCGGGAGTCTTTGCATGAGCGCCGCGATTCGAGGCGCTAAGGACTACCTCGGAGCCTTCCTGGAGAAGGCTCCTGGAACGTGCCGTATCATCGTGTCATAATCGGTACATGAGTAGCCTTGAACCGCGGCCTCCGCGACTTCCGCGACCTTCGCTTGCCTCGCTCGCCCGTACGCCCGGCTTCCTGGGGCTCTCGGCCGCAACCGTGGTCCTCTTCTATCGCTCGGGCTTCCTGGCCTGGGGCTCGATACCCGTCCTCGCAGCCCTCAAGCTGCCCTTGCTCCTCGGGCTGGGCATCGCGATCGTCGCGGAGGCTCGGGGCGCCTATGGCGACGCCCTAGCCCGCGCAGAGGGAGCGCTCGCGGGCCCGGGCGAGGGGAGGGCTCGGATACCGCTCGTCTCGCGGGATGACGCTATCGACTGGCTCTGCGTCGTCGCGGCGGCCCTCCTCGGGTACCTCGCCGGCGCCCGGCTCGGCCTCGGCGCGGTGCTCGTCTCGTCGCTCCTCGGGCTCTCGGGCGCCCTGCTCCTACCAAAGCACGCGGTCGCGGTGTACTGCGGCAGCTTCGCTGGCATGGCCGCGCCCGTCGCCTTCGAGACTGTCGGATCCGTGGCGCTCGCGGGCGGGTTCTCGGGGCTCCTCTACGTGTCGTGCAAGCCCTGTTTCCAGGGCGTCGGGGGTCGCCTGGGGGCGGCGGCCTACGCCGGAAGCCTAGGAGCGTCGCTGTTTCTCGGTATTCCGCTCATAGGCGCCGACCTGCCGGCCCTCGGGCCGGGCCTGGGCATAGTCGCCTACGCTGCCCTGGGGGCGGTAGCGACGCGCGCCATGTCGATACGGCTCGGGCACGGCCCTGTCCTGGCCTCCGCCTTCCTCGGCGCCGTGGCCGGGGCCCTCCTCCCGGCCCTGCACGGCCCGGCGGCCGGGCGGCTCTTCGACGCGGCCTTCTTCTGCGGTAGCTTCGTCGGCATGAGCTCGGCCGCGAGGCTCCGTAACGAGGCCGAGGCCGCCCTGGCCGGAATGCTCTGCGGGCTTGCATTCATCCTGGCCCTGCCCTGGCTCGGCGGGGCGGGCGGCAAGCTCGGCACCCTGGCCTTCGGCGCGGTCCTAGGCTACCTGGGCCTGCGGCGCTTGTTCGCGTTCGCCCTACGCCTCGCGCGCGGGACAACGGGCTCCGTCCGATAGTACTACTCGCAGCTTGACCGATGGCACTAACGGATGTATATTACATACCGACGGTCGGTATGTAATATTGGTCGGTAATCCGAACGTCGATGAAGTACCCCAAGGAGGGGACATGCACGTATCCAAGGACTACGACGTACGCCTGGGAGAATTCCTCGACGCGGCCCAGCGGCTCTTCATGGAGCGCGGGTACGAGGAGACGCCCATAGCCGCGATCATAGAGGCGGTCGGGGT
>CAZNNA010000041.1:12235-12487 GCA_964573825.1 uncultured Treponemataceae bacterium | reverse complement strand
CCTTCTACCACTATTTCTCGAGTAAGGAAGACCTGCTTGACGCCATAGCCGAGCGCGCCGCCGCCCAGGGGCTCGAGCGCATGAGGAGCGTCGTTAGCGACCCGGGACTCTCTGCCCTCGATAAGCTCAATCGCGTCTTTGAAGCCTCCTTGGCCTTCAAGGCGCGGAACCGGGGCGTCATAGTCACGCTTCTCAGGGTCATGTACGACGAGCGAAACCTGCGCCTCCGTAAGCGCATGGAGGATAGGAGCA
>CAZNNA010000041.1:0-12225 GCA_964573825.1 uncultured Treponemataceae bacterium | reverse complement strand
GTAAACGCCCCGCTCATCGCGGGCATACTCGCCCAAGGACGGGACGAGGGCGCCTTCAGCCTCGACTATCCGGAAGAGACCGCGGCCCTGGTACTCAGGCTCGGTAGCGCCATGGTAGAGCGCATCGCCGCCGAGGCCATCGCCCTTACCGACGGCAGCGGTAGCGGCAACGGCGACGGCTCGCGGGGCCTGGCGGCGGCGCGGGAGCGGGTGCTGGCGGCCATGAGAAGCTACCGGGAGGCCATGAACCGAATACTCGGAGCCGTGCCCGGCGGCGTAACCTTCAACGAAGACGAGGTGGTAGCCATCCTCGTCGGCGAGGAGCGACCATGATCGAAGTCAAGGACCTGTATCACGACTACGAAGGCAAGGGCGCGAAAGCTGTCAACGGCGTCAGCTTCACCATACCCGACGGGACCATCTTCGGCTTCCTGGGGCCGAGCGGCGCGGGCAAGAGCACCGTCCAGGGCATCATGACAGGGCTCCTCAGGCTCCAGGCGGGCAGCGTCCGCTACGACGGCCGCGATATCGGCTCGCTGGGGAGGGACTTCTTCGGGCAAATCGGCGTCTCCTTCGAGCATCCCAACCTGTACGGCAAGCTCACCGGCTACGAGAACCTTGCGTACTTCGCGGGCCTCTTCCCCGGCCCGACCGAGGATCCGCTCGAGCTGCTCGAGCTCGTAGGACTTACTGATGCGGCCTATAGGCGCGCCGCAGCCTACTCCAAGGGCATGAAGCAACGACTGGTCTTCGCCCGGGCACTCATCAATAGGCCCCGCATACTCTTCCTCGACGAGCCGACGAGCGGCCTCGACCCGGCGACGGCGGAGCGCATCAAGGCCCTCATCCTCGAGAAGCGCGAGGCGGGCTGCACGGTCTTCTTAACCACTCATAACATGCGCGACGCCGACCGCCTCTGCGATACCGTCGCCTTCCTGAACTCGGGCTCCATCGTGGCTATGGACGCCCCGCGCGAGCTCAAGCTCAGGTACGGCTCCCGGTCGGTCAGGGTCGAGCGCCGCGTCGGCGGCAGGGTCGAGGCGGAGACGCTCTTCCCCGCCGAGGAGAAGGACCGGGCCAGGCTGGCCGAGCTCGTCGCCTCGGGCGGGGCGGAGACCATCCACAGCCAGGAGGCGACCCTCGAGGAGATCTTCATCAAGCTGACCGGCAGGGGGCTCGGATGAGCGGCATCGGCACGCAACTGAGGCGCGACGCCCTGCTGGCCTGGCGCAACGGCCACGTCGCCGTCGTCCTTGTTATCATGGCCGCGATGTGGCTCCTCGTCCTGTTCCTGCCCGAGCGCCTCGAGGCTCGGGCGGGCGAGCTGGTCCTCGACCTGAGCGAGGGCGCCATCCTGCGGCGAGCGGTCCTGGAGGGCGGCCTATCCGACAAGGGCCTAGCCGCCGACCGCGCCGACTTCGAGTCGCGCCTCGCGGCGGATAGCGGCCTCATAGGCATAGTCGTCGAGGGAAGGGAGCCCGAGCTGCGCGTCGATATCATCGCGGGCGAGCATATCCCCCGGGAGAACCTGGCGCTCCTCGGCGCGAGCGTCGACGAGCTCCTGCGCATGGCCCGGGGCGGCGGCTCGGCCTCTCGCTACCCCGTGCGCCTCCTGCAACCGGAGGCCCGGGCCGTGCCCCTCAACCTGGTCGGCGTTCCCATCTTCCTCGTGTTCGAGGCGGGGATACTCGGTTTCCTCCTCGTGGCCGTCTTCGTCTTCCAGGAGAAAGAGGAGGGGACGCTCAGGGCCTATCGCGCCGCGCCAGGCGGGGCGCTGCCGTACATAGCGGCCAAGCTCGGCGTCTTCGTCGCCCTCTCCGTGGCTTACGGCGCCGGCGTCCTAGCGGTAGCCGCGATCAAGGGAGCCAGGCCCGACTGGCTAGGTTCGCTGGCCGTGCTGGCCCTGTGCTCGGCCTTCATGACCCTGTTCGGGCTGGGCTTCGCTAGCTTCTTTAGGAACCTGTCGCACTGGTTCTTCCCGGGCCTCGCGGTCCTCCTCCTAAACATCGTGCCCTTCTTCTCCTACGGGCGGCCGGCCTTCAGCCCCGCGTGGGTCAGGGCCATACCGAGCTACGACGCCGTCTTCCTTGCCCGGGACCTGGTATTCGATCCGGCGGCCGCGGGCGGCCTGGCGGGGCCATTCGCGCGGATGGCCCTCTGGACCCTGGCCGCCGGCGCGTTCTGCTTCCTGGCCGTGAGCCGGAAGCTACTCAAGGAGTAAGCCGTGAGACGCATCGCATCGATCGTACGCTTCGACCTGGCCAACGCCAGGCGCGATAGCATGGTGCTCTACATACTGGCCGCTCCCGTCTTCCTGGCCCTGGCGCTCGGTTTCCTCGCCCGGGCGGTGGAGGGTTCCGGGGCTAGCCTCGCGGTCGAGGCCTCGAGTCCCGCCGGCCGGGAGCTGGCCGACAGGCTCGAGGGTTTCGGGAAGGTCGAGCGCATGTACGGGCGCGAGGCCCTGGAGCGCCGCGTACTCGCGTCCGACGATATCGCGGGCTTCGTTCCGGGCGAAGGCGGACCTGCCATAGTGCTGCAGGGTAACGAAGGGCCGGAGGCCGCCGGTCTCGCCGCGGCCATCCTGGCGACGGCCCTCGAGGGCCCCGAGGCCGAGTACCGCGTCCTGCCGCGGCCGCAGGCGCGCTCGGTCTTCCTGGATTACTCGCGGGTTGCCCTGGCCATGCTATCGGTGCTCATAGGCGGCGTGGCCGCGGCCTTTTCCCTCGTCGACGAGAAGGAAAGCAAGGTGACCAAGGCCTTCGCCGTGGCTCCCCTTTCGGAGGCCGAGTACTTCACCGCCCGGGGCCTGTGGTCGGCGGCGGTCGGGATCTTCGGCGCCTTGGCGGCCCACCTCGTCATGGGACCGAGCGGCCTGCCCTGGTGGCGCCTGGCCGCGGCCCTGGCGGCTTCCGCCCTCATGCCGCTATCGGTCTGCCTCCTCATCGGGGGACTGGCCTCCAACCAGATCCAGGCCGTCGCCAGCCTCAAGCTCGTGATGTTCGCCTACCTGGCCCTGCCGTTCGCCAGCCTCTTCGCGCCCGAAGGGCTCGGGTTCCTATTCTGGTTATTACCTAATTACTGGATGTTCCAGGCCTTCAGGGGCGCCTACGTCCCGGGGCTGCCCGGTTTCTGGCCGGCCGTCGGCATGACGGCCGTTACGGGCGCGGCCCTGGCGCTCGGCCTTGGATTGGCTTTGCGTAGGCGCCTTTCCCCGGGGAGGGGAATGGCTTAGGACTATATGCACGGGTATCCCGGCTAAGCCGGGAGGAGGAGGCTTCCATGGCATGGTACTGGTGGGTCCTGATAGCCGTCGCGGTCGTAGCGCTCGGGGCGCTCAAGCTCGTTTTCTTCAAGAAGATCATGGCCAAGAAGAAGGCCGAGCGCCCCGAGGAGGACGAGGACTAGGGGCTCCCCGGACGGTCGCCGGGCTCCCGTTCAGCCGTCGCGTCGCCCGAGATGGTCTTGGCCCGGATCGAGCCCGGGCCTCCCGGCAGGGTATAGCGCTTGCGGCCTCGGACCGAATCGTCCCGGCGCAGCCCGGGCAGGCCCGCCCCCGAGATGTCTCCGGACACGGTCTCGAGGGTCGTCTCCGGGATAGGGCCCGCAGGCAGCCTGAGCCTGATGTCCCCCGAGGCGCTCGCGGCCTCGACGTCGGCAGTTGCCTCGGTTACCTCTACTGTTATGTCTCCGGAGGAGCTTTGTAGCCGAAGCGGTCCGGAAGCCGTCCTCGCCGATACGTCGCCCGAGGCTGTCCTCGCGAACGCCTCTCCCGCCCGCCCGCGAAGCGCTACGTCGCCCGAGGAGCTGGCTATCGATACGGCCGAGGCGTCGCCGGCGATCTCCACGTCGCCGGAGATCGTACTGATGGAGACCCGGGAGCCTCCGGGCGCGTCGACCCTTACGTCTCCCGAGCCCGAGCCTATCTCGATGTCGGCTAGCGAGCCCGGAACCTCGATCTCGGCCTCCTCGCAGTCCGGGCCGAGGTCCAGCTCGAGGGACGCGCCTTCGGCCGAGACGCGGGGACCGGCGCCGTCCCGCCACCAGCCGCGCAGGCTGTACCGGAGCGCGGCTCCCTTTCGGACGCTTATGTCCGCGGTGCGCGAGCGCACGACGAGGCGACGCGCGCCCGGGGCCTCGCCCTCGAGCGTTCCGGGCTCGCCCCGGGCGTAGCGGAAGAAGTCGTCGGCGTCGCCGAAGGGGAACGCCCGAGCGCCGCCGGCCCCTTCGCGCGACGATCGGCTCGCCTCCCCCGGGGATGCGCGCTCCTCGCCCGAGGATGGGCCCGACTCGCGATAGCCCGCCGCGACGCCTTCCGGCGAGGGGAGGCGAGCCACTACCTCCTCCTCCGTGAGGTCGGCCCGCGCGGCGAGGGTGTCGTCGATATGGCTCTCGAGCTCGAGGAGTATGTCCCTTCTCTCCTCGGCCTCGATGGATCCCAGCTCCCGCTCGAGGGCTTCCAGGTATTCGTTCTTGGTCATCGTCGTTCCTCCTCAGGCTTAGTGGGTAGCCGATAGCCGGGTAGGCTCGCGGGATTCTCCCGCCGCGGCCACGGCGGAGCGTAGGCGGATCACGATCTCGAAGGGCCCGAGCATGAAGCTCCGGGCTCCTCCGCGCCTCGGTTCCCGAACCCCAGGCGATTCGATCCTCGCTGCCCGGTACGGGTGGGCCGCCTCGGCCGCCCGTCTATGAGCGTCGAAATTCTCCGGCCTAGCTATGTCGATCATCGCTCGTTCCTTTCCCGGGGCGGAGCAGCGCCTCGTACGACGCCTGGTCGCGTCTCCGTTCCTTCCGGAGGCGAGAGAGGAAGCGCCCGCCGAAGCTTGAGACGCGATAGTACTTGCGAGGATGGCCCTCGCTCGGCGACTCCCACTCCGCTTCCAGGGTCCCTTCGCGTACCATGCGGGCGAGGAGGGGGTAGAGCGAGCCCTCTCCGACGTCCAGCCCGGCCCGCCCGAGCAGCTCCATGAGCGCGAAGCCGTATATCCGACCGGCGCCCTCTATCGCCTCGAGGAGGCAGAGCTCCAGGAAGCCCTTGCGGCTCTGTCCCCGCCACTTGTCCACGGCCCGCTCGAGGTCGGCGTCCAGTCCATACGTTCCGCCCATCGGCGCCTCCTATCCCCGCGATCGCTACGGAGCCCTTAAAGGCTCCATGCGATGCATGTTTATTACAAGTATAGTTTAATACATAGTACTATGTAATGCAAGGTGCAAGTATCGAGTAATCATACGAGCGTACGTAAGAAGCGCCGCGATCGTAGCGCTCCGGGCGCTCGAGCTCGACGTCTTCAAGATGATCATGGCAAAGGAGAAGGAGAAGGCCTGTCGCCCCGATGAGGGGTATCGGGGAACGAGCGTTTCGGGATAAGCCTATTTCCCGTTAGCTTGGCTACTATATTCATTGCGCGCCCTGCAGTCTCCTAGCCCCGCTGACGAGCGCCTCGGTGAAGCGCCCTAGCAGTTCTGACGGCCGGTTCCAGCAGTACCAGTGGAGCGGAGTCTCGAGTCGGCATCGCTCGTCCAGCTCGACGAGCAGGCCGTCGCCTATCTCGCGCAAGGCCTGTAGCTCCGGCAGCATCGCGTAGCCGAGGCCGCGCCGTACCGTATCCGCCAGACTCTCGGTAGACGGTACGTAGTGGGCCGGCGGCGTTACCCGGGGCTCGCCGAAAGCTTGGTCGAGCGCCCTCGACTGGAGCTCGTCGGATCGATTGAAGTGTATGACGGGAGCTCGCGCGGCCGAGGCCTTATCGAAGCCGTCCGGGAACCAGCGGCGGCAGAAGGCGGGAGTAGCGACCATCCGGTACCGCATGGTCCCGATCGGCACGCGCCTGAAGCCCTGTACGGCCTGGGTCTCCGACGATATCGCGCCGGCGGCCGCTCCCGACCTGAGGAATCGCAGGGTCTGTTCCTGGTCGTCGACGAGCAGCTCGAGCGTCACGCGCTCCTCCGTTAGGAAGGGCGAGACTGCCTCGAGAAACCATACCGACAGGGAGTCGGCGTTGACCGCGACCGGCAGGTGCCTGAAGCCCGACTCGGCGAGCAGGCCTAGATCGCTCGCCGCGTCAGCCTCGAGTCCGACTACTTGTCTATAGTGCCGGAGTAGACGCTCGCCGGCGGGAGTTGGGCGGGGCGGATTCTCGCGTACGATGAGCATGCGGCCTAGCTCGTCCTCTAATGCCCGTACCCGTTGGGAAACCGCCGACTGGGTGCGGCCGAGGATTTCTGCCGCGCGCTCGAAGCCACCGAGATCCAATACGGCCGCGAAGGATTCTAGCTGGCGATAATCGATCATGCGTTATAGTAACAAATTTTATGCGCCATTTGAACTATTAATTTCACTAATACTATCTAGTCGAGTATGTTGACACCGCGCTCGTAAAGGAGACTTGGCATGGTGATAGCTTTAGCAGTCGCGTCGGCGTTGTGCTACGGTATCGGAGACTTCTCAGGCGGATATGCCGCTGGCAAGAGCAAGGTACTGTCTGTACTGGTCGTTTCCCAGGCTTGCGGATTAGCCGTGGCTCTATTGAACATCGCGTTCACGCGACCCGATCTGCCCGGAGTAAGCGACCTAGCATGGGGCTTCATGGGAGGCTTGGCCGGCGCGTTCGGCATCGTCAACCTGTATCGGGGCATCGCCAAGGGCGTCGTCGCCATCGTCTCTCCCACCGCGGCCCTGGTAAGCGCGACCCTTCCTATCGTCGTCGGCCTGGCCCTCGGAGACAGGCTCGGAACTCAAGCCTTCGTCGGCATGGCCCTATGCGTGCCGGCCGTGGTCCTCCTGTCTCTCGGCACTAAGGCCGGGAAAGCGACGCGGGGCGGAACCATGGAATCGCTGGTCCAAGGCTCGGTAGCCGGGCTCGGTTTCGGGCTGTTCTACATAGCCCTGTCGCGCCCGGGCGCTGGCTCCGGTTCCTGGCCCCTCGTCGCGGCTCGCGTCGCTTCCATATCGGTCGCCGTCATCGTCATGTCGGCCAGGCGGGAGCCGCTCGCGCTCGACAGGGGAGGAAGGCTCCCGGCGATGCTGGCCGGGGTCCTGGATATGGCGGCTAATATCCTGTTCGTGCTGGCTGCGAACGCCGGCATGCTATCGATCGTCGCCGTCATCGTCTCGCTCTATCCCGCGCCGACCGTGCTGATGGCTCGCCTCGTGTTCAAGGAACGCATCGGCCCGCTCAAGGCCATAGGGCTGGCTAGCGCGCTGTCCGGGCTGGCCCTGATCAGCATGGGTTGAGTCCATGGCTTCGTAGCGGCCGGGCTGGAAGCCTCTTCGGGGAATGATATACCGCTAGTCGAGCCCGGCCGCTCGGCGCAGGTCCAGGAAGCGAGCGAGCGCCTCTCCCGGGCTGGACCAGTGCCATCCGTGGTTGGCCTCGTCGGTATGGTAGTTCGCTCCGGGGAGCAGGTCTCGCGTCCTCGCTGCCTCTTCCTCTCCGGTCGCGCCCATGAGTATGCCCTCCTCGTCCAGCTTGGCGAGCGAGCGCTGGTAGATGACGGGTATCCCGGCCGAGGAGATCGCCCCCAGTGCCGCCTCTAGCTCGAAGCCCTCCTCCCAGGCGCCGCGATAGAACGCGTCGCCGAAGCGTGGATCGTAGCGCTGGAAGCCCCGGTAGGCCTCGTTCATGACGGGCGGCAGCCAGGCCCAGCGTATCGGCTCGTCCGGGAACCGCTTTCGGTAGTTTCGCGCCTGGTCGAGGAACCAGGCCTTGGAGTCGCCGAAGAAGGTCCACATGCGGGAGCGCTCCACCGCGAAGAGCGTCCAATCGGATGCGTCGGACTCGAGGAAGGCATGGGCGGTAGAGGCGAGGTCGACCCAGTTCCAGGTAGTCTCGGCCCGTGGAAGGCCGACCGTGAAGAAGGGCGGATCCTCGAACAGGATCCCCGTGACCAGGCCGGGCGCCTCGGCGGCTATCGCGGCGGCCACGAGCCCTCCCGAAGAGTGGCCCGAGAGTAGGAACGACTCGCCGATGACGTCCCGCGCGAATAGGACGAGGTCGCGAGCCTGGGCGACGTTGGAGTACTTGAGCGGTTCTCGGCTCGAGCCTCCGTGACCGTAGCAATCCACGGCGAAGACGTGGAAGGAAGCCGCTAGTCCCGGTAGCAAGGGGGCGTAGTTCTCCTTGTCGACCGATTGCCCGTGAACGAGGAGCAGGGCTGGGCCGTTATCGGGGCCTTCCAGGTAGGCTATCGTCGATCCGTCTACCCGAGCCTCTTTCTCTACGAAGCCGGCCCTAGCGACCGAGCGCATAAGCCGCGTAAAATACCGCGTGTTGCGCCTCGTGACGGCGAGCGCGACCAGCGCGACCGTTAGAGCGGAGGCGATCAGTATGATGGCTATGACCTTGAGCGGTCGGAATGACATAGGACTCCTCCTGTGACGAGCTACCTGGTAACTGCGTGTGGGAAAAGTAGTACTAGTATTACTCGGATGTCAAGGCTGCTCGAGCTTCTCGAGCGCGTCCTCGTACATGCCCTCGACGGCCCACATCATGCGGTAGTCGGGCCAGCCGGTCATTAGCTCCTCGCAGAGCGCCTTGAGCTCGGCCCAGAGCCCGCGCTCGCGATATACGAAGGCCGTCTGGTAGAGTACCTCGGGCAGGAATGGGTCCTCCGGGTAGGTAGCCCTGACGGTCGCGGCCCAGGCCAGGATCTCCTCGCGGCAGCGGTCGGCTAGCTCTTCGTCTCCGAAGTATTCCTCCGCCTTGCCCGCTAGCTCGGAGAGTGCGTTCTGGAGGTACCAGGCGGCCTGGACGGGCGTATCGCCGTTGAGGACCGTGGGGCGCCTGTCGTAGAGGGCCGAGACGGCGGCCGCGTCGGCGAAGCCGAAGGCAGTAGGGTTCGTTATGGCGTCGCCGAAGGAGTAGAAGACCGGCGAGGAGACGCGCTCGGCTAGGGCCGCGATGTCGTCGGCCAGGGCGTTCATCTCCCTGCGGTAACGCTGCTTCTTGAAGTCCTTGAGGAATCTGTAGGCTTCCTCGAGGCTACGCCCCGGCTTGAGGAAGAAGGGCGCGGCCCTGACAGATTCCCCGAAGAAGGCCACGGCGTCGGCGTAGCGTCCCCTGTCCATGAGGTCCAGTCCCCGGTAGTAGGAACTCAGGGCCGCCGTCGGGACGAGGGTGGGGGCGCGTTCCGCCTGGAACGCGGGGACGGCGGCGGTATCGAGGCCGAGGCCGGCCGCCAGGGCGAGCATGAGGCGGCGCTCTATGGCGTTGAGCTCTCCCAGGGGGCCGCTCGCCGAGGCCGCGGCCAGGACGAGTCCCGTCCCGACCGAGGCGACGCGGGCATCGACGCGAAGCTCGTCGCCGGAGCGCAGGAAGGAACCGTAGCAGAGCGCCTCGGCGTTGAGGAAGGCGCCTACCGCGGGCGCGTTGGCAGCGTCGAGCAGGCCGGAGAGCGCGAGTTCCTGTTCCTTGAGGAGCAGCTCGAGGCGCTCCCGCTCCACGATGCGTACGCCGCCCGTAGCCGCCAGGTCGGTGGCGAGCATGTCGGCCAGGCCCTTGGATAGCCAGGCCGTATCGTCCGATGGCGCGCCGGCCCGGCCCGGTCCTCGATCCTCGAAGTAGAGCACCGAGAGGGTGGCGGGCGGGGCGCCGAACGCCGGTGCGGGAGCGACGATCCGCCCCGCCGTAGCGAGCAGGAGAACCGCGAGCGGGGGCGAGCGCCGCGATACGCGACGAAGGGATGGCTTGTTCATGGCATAGGTATAGCGGAACGCCAGGGCGGATGCAAAGATGCGATGGACCGATCCTTGGGTTGATTACGAACTACCGTATAAATAACTAACGGAGCGCCGCCGCTATGGCGGCGCTCGCGTACCCCTGGTGTCTTCGCTCTCGCTCGAGACTATCGCCGGTCGAAGGCGGAAGGAACCCGCGTAGCTAGGCGTCCGCGCCCGCATTGAAGCGTACGCATGCCTCGAAGCCTTCATCCCTTCTACGGAAGTCAAGCTCTCCTCCAAGCTGATCCCTTAGCGAGCGTACTATGAGGAAGCCAAGGGTTTCCATGCCGTAAGGATCCATGCCCGACGGCAAGCCAATACCGTTATCTACCACCGATATCATGATTTCTCGTTCAACGGCAGTTGCCTGAACCGTAACCGCGCCGCACATTCTATTAGGGAACGCGTGAGCCAGCGAGTTCCCGATGAGCTCGTCGAGGATGAGCGCGGTGGGGAGGGCTAGGTCAAGCGGTAGGTGCGGCCCCGAGCCGCGCGGCAGGTGGAGGGCTATATCGGGGCGGAGGTACATCTCTTCTAGCCTGGCCGCGATCCTGCGGATGAGTTCGGATAGGTCCACGCTAGAGAAATTCTCGGAGTCATAGAGTTCCTCGTGTACTGTAGCCATGGCCTCTATCCGAGACCTGCTCGCTCGTAGCCGCTCGGCACCTGGGCCGTCGCCTATATCCGAACCCGCTAGGTTGAGGAGCGAGGCTATGACCTGGAGGTTGTTCTTGACGCGGTGATGAACCTCTCTGAGGAGCGTCTCCCTCTCCCTTAGCGAGTTCCTGAGAGCGTCCTCGTCGTCTCGAAGCCTACGCTCTACGACGCGCATGCGGGCGATAACGGACAGGAGGGCGGCCGCGAAGACGAGGAGCACGCCGATTACGAGTCCCGAGATGGCGAGCACGGGGCCGTAGCGCTCCCAGAAGGAAGGCGGTTTCTCTATCACGACGCTTCCAGGCGGGAGGGAGGACTCGTCGATATCGAAGGCCTCGAGTCTCCGCCAATCGAAGGTGAGGGGGCCCGGTACGCCGCGCTCCACATGGATGGACGAGGCCCTCTCGCCGTGGAGGATGCGGAGCCCGAGGCGCGCGGCGCCGGCGCCCTGCTCGTCGCCCGAGGTAATGCGGCCGCAGAGTATGCCGTTGCCTAGGTAGAAGTCCCAGAATGAACAGACGGGAACGGGGCTCGCGCTCGACACCGCCCGAGCCACCTCTCGGGGATCCATGGTGTTACCGCGAGAGTCTCGACTGATGTTAAGGAGTACTATGATGTCATGGACATCGCGCGAACTCGCGATGGCTGCGAGGGATGCTAGGTCTCGACCGCGCTCGTAGGTGAAGGCATAGCGCGGCGAGAGTACCTTCTCGACCTCGTCCTTGAAGGCCTGCTCTATCGCGGCCGCGCTGGGATTATCCCCTACGAGAACCACTATGCGCCGGGCAGACGGACGCAAGGCTAGCGTCGCCTCGACTGTCTCGAGCATGGCGGTTTCTTCCGTTATTCCCGTCGCCTCAGGCAGGCCCTCGGTTAAGGACGGGCGATAATCGTTTATGCCGCAGAAGACCACCGGCGCGCTTGAGAGGACTCCCTCTCCCCTGTACGAGGCAATGAAGGCTAGGGCCTCGTTGTCGCTGGCGATCACGAGGTCAAAGCGTTGCCCAAGGAAGCGAACGTCTAGGTAACGGCGGAACGATTCGACGTATGGATCGTCAAGCGTACGACGCGAATCGAGATAGGCGATAGAGAAGTCCATCGATATGTCGGATTCGCGCAGGACCCGCGCTACGCCCGCTCCGACGGAGTCTGACCAGGCATACCCCTCGTAGTGCGAATGGAGTAGGAGTATCCTGGCCCTGGCGCTACCCGCCTGGGGCTCCTGCGCGCTCGGGGCCTGGAGCGTCATCGCGCCTACTAAGAGGAAGAGCACGTCTCGAACGAATCTCATGGGCATCGCTTTTTCAAGGAAGAGATGTACCCAGTCTAGTATCCGGCCTGGGATCAAGCAAGGCGAGTCGTTTACCTAGTCTTCCTAGCATCGACGCGGGCGAGACGCTCGCCGTCTGCGATCGCTGCGGCTGCTACGCGACGAGGGACTCGCTCCCCTTCAAGGCGCCTGTAATGACTCGGTCGAGGTTCCAGGCCGTCGTCGATCCCGGGTATTGCATGGACAGCGGCCGATGCGTCTAGTACTGCCCCTCCACGGCTTCGTGACGCCCTCTTCCAGGGACCGCATGCTGACGGAAGAGCGCTACGACCCTAATTGCCGCGTCCGCCGGGAGAGCGTGGCGGCCAGCGGTACCTCGCCGAGCAAGTCGACCTGCCGGTCCATATAGCAGTCTGGTGTTATAGTTTGATCATTTCTACAAGTCGGTTGCCATAGGCGAGATCTAGGAAGTCAGCGCGGACTGGTAACTCAATTTTAGTTCCCCGAACGATGTTACGCCCCGACGCGGGCGTACTGGGGGAGATAGTCGTCCTTCTCCTTGAGGGGCGTCTTGGTCTTCTTG
>CAZNNA010000040.1:15573-16067 GCA_964573825.1 uncultured Treponemataceae bacterium | reverse complement strand
TCCACGGCAAGGACGGGCAGAACTACGTGACCATCAAGCCCGAGGGCGAGGAAATCGCCGACCGGCTGATTTCCAAGAATGTGGTGGTCAAGGTCGATCCGCAGGAACAGTCGGGGCTCATGTCGGTCATCGGCGTCTGGCTGCCGTTCCTGGTGCTGATCGGCGTCTGGATCTTCTTCATGAACCGGATGCAGGGCGGCGGGAAGGGCGGCGCGATGGGCTTCGGCAAGTCGCGCGCGAAGCTTCTGACCGAAAAGCACGGGCGCGTGACCTTCAACGACGTGGCCGGCATCGACGAGGCCAAGGAAGAGCTTGAAGAGATCGTCGAATTCCTGCGCAACCCGCAGAAGTTCTCGCGTCTTGGCGGCCGCATTCCGAAGGGCGCGCTTCTGGTCGGTCCGCCCGGCACCGGCAAGACGCTTCTGGCCCGCGCGATCGCGGGTGAGGCGGGGGTGCCCTTCTTCACCATCTCGGGCTCGGACTTCGTCGAGATG
>CAZNNA010000040.1:5102-15563 GCA_964573825.1 uncultured Treponemataceae bacterium | reverse complement strand
TTCGTGGGCGTCGGCGCGTCCCGCGTGCGCGACATGTTCGAACAGGCCAAGAAGAACGCGCCCTGCATCGTCTTCATCGACGAGATCGACGCGGTCGGCCGGTCGCGCGGCGTCGGCATCGGCGGCGGCAACGACGAGCGCGAGCAGACGCTGAACCAGCTTCTGGTCGAGATGGACGGCTTCGAGGCGAACGAAGGCATCATCATCGTCGCCGCGACCAACCGCCCCGACGTCCTCGATCCGGCCCTGCTCCGGCCCGGCCGCTTCGATAGGCAGGTCGTCGTCGCCATGCCCGACATCCAGGAACGCGAGGACATACTCAAGATCCACATGGCCAAGGTGCCCGCCTCCCAGGAGGTCGACGCGCAGCGCCTCGCCCGCGCGACCCCGGGCATGAGCGGGGCCGACCTCGCCAACATGGTCAACGAGGCCACGCTCTTCGCCGTCCGAAGGGGGCGCGAGGAGGTCGTCATGCAAGACTTCGAGGAGGCTCGCGATAAGATCCTCATGGGCATAGCGCGCAATTCCCTGGTAATCTCGGAAGAGGACAAGAAGGCCACGGCCTATCACGAGGCCGGGCACGCTCTCCTCCATTACTACCTGCCCCACGCCGACCCGCTGCACAAGGTGACCATAGTGCCGCGCGGGCGGGCCCTGGGGCTGGCCGTATCCCTGCCCGAGAAGGAAAGCTATTCCCGTACCAAGGGTTGGATAAACGACAGGATTGCCATATCGTACGGGGGCTATGCGGCCGAGACTATAGTGTACGGCGAGACGACGACCGGCACGTCGCAGGACATTCGCCAGGCCACCGAGCTTGCGCGGAAGATGGCCTGCGAATGGGGCATGGCCGAGGAACTCGGCGCCGTAGCGTACGGCCAGGAAGAGGAGCCGATCTTCATAGGCAAGGAGATAGCCCAGCATAAGGACTACTCCGAGGATACCGCCAAGAGGATCGACGGAGCGGTACGGCGCATACTCGACGAGGGGAAGAAGCGAGCCTTCGACATCCTGACCGAGCATCGCGACCAGCTCGTCCGCCTGGCCGAGGAGCTCATCCGTAAGGAGACCCTGGTCGATGACGAGATTAAGGCCCTATTCGGATTCATTGACGCAAAGGCGGCCCAGGCCTAGGCTACGATCGGCCGTAGCCGCGCCCCTGGCCCTAGCTGCCTTCCTGGCGTCGGCCACGGTCGGTCCGGCGTGGGCGAGCGAGGGGCGCCGCGACGCGGCCCTGGCCTCGTCCCTCGTCAGGGGCGCTCGCGACGCCTTCGCGCTCGGCTACGTCGACGCCGCCGGCGAGCTCGTGGCGGAGGCACTGTCCTTCGCCCCGGGCCACTCCGACGCCCTCTACCTCGGCGCCCTCCTCGCCGTATCCGGCGGCGGCGCGCTCCGGGGGGCCCTGGACGGCGTCTCCGCCGCCATCGCCTCGGATAGCTTCAGCCTCTATCGCCCGGACGAGGCTCGCCTCCTCCATGCCTCTCTCCTCTCGAGGACGGGGCGCCCGACCGAGGCGCTCCGCCTACTCGGGACCGTACCGCCGTGCGCCGAGTCCCTCTACGCGGAGACGCTCGCCCGCATCGATCTCGGCGACGCCGCGGGCGCCGCCCGCGCGGTCACCGCCTCGCTGGGGCGCTACCCCGCGGACGCTAGGCCGGCCGTCGCCTTCCTGTCGAGGGCCGCCTCCGCGGGTTGGTCTCCCGAGTCCGCCGGTACGGTCGTGGCCGCGAGCCGCTCCGTGCTGCCCGTCGCCCGCGAGACCATGCCCGAGCTCCTGCCGCTCCTGGCTCGCTTCGCTCGTTCCGTCGCGGATGCCCGCCTCCTCGTTCGCGAATACAGGGCGGCCGGGCATCGCTCGGCCCGCGCCTCGGTACTGTCCCTGCGGCTCGGGCTCATCACGGAGGAGAAGGCCATAGGGGAGGTCCTCTCCGGCGGGGTCATCCCCTCGCGGGCCGACCTCGAGGATCTCTACGCGCTCCTGGAGAGCGACGAGTCCCGGGCATCCTTCGCTCGGGCCTTCAAGGCGTTTTCCGGGGCCGTGCACGACGAGCCGGGCCCCGACGGCCGACCGGCCGCGGTGACGCTCTACTCGGACGGTCTTCCCGCGCGATGGGTATCCGATGCCGATAGGGACGGCGTACCCGAGCTCGAGCTGACCTTCGAGGCCGGAGAGCCGCGGAGCCTCGCGCGTAGGGGAGGGGCGGCGGGGCTCCTCCTCCGCTACGCGAGCTGGCCCTACCTCGAGCGCGCCACCTTCGGCGACCGGGCTGGCACGCGTTCCTACGCCTTCGCGCCGCTGGCGCTGGCCTACGGCCCCCTACGATTCTATAGGTTCCCCGGCTTAGGGAGGGAACCCTACCTCGTGCTTAGGGAGGAGGCCCCGGCCCTTACCGAGACGCTGGCCGCCTCCTTGGCCTACGTCGCGAGCGAGGGAGATCCGCGTACCGAGACGCTGCTATCGGAAGGCCGTCCCTACGCCTCCTTCAGGCGAGACCCGCGGGGAGGAACCATCGCGGCACGGTACGGCACCGCGCCGTACAAGGTGGAGTCGCTCGACCTTGACGGTGACGGTCGCTTCGAGGCCCTGCGTAGCTGGTCCCTCGGCCCCGACGGAAGGCCGGGCGAGCCCTATACCGAGTACGACGGGGACGGAGACGGACTCTACGAGTACCGCGAGGCCGTAAGGGACGGCGTATCGCTAAGATCGTGGGATTACGACGCCGACGGCTCCGTCGACCTGACGCTCGAGACGCTCGGCGCGTCGACCCTACGCTATCGCTTCATGGGCCGCGGCAGGGGCATGGTGGAGGCGGTCTTCGAGGAAGGGCGCCTTCGCTCGGTGGAGGAAGGCGGCCGCGCGCTATCGCTCGTCCCCGAGAGCGGCGGGCTCGTGGTATGGATCGGCCGCAAGGCCTTCGACTTCGGCTCGAGCCGACCCCGGGACGGCTACGGCGTTCGGGGCGGCGTGGCCTATCGCGTCCTTACCGTGGCCGGCGTCTCCTACGCGCAGGCCCTCGATTGAGTAAGCCTAGCGCCTTGCGCTTAGCCCCGGATGGCAATACACTTTAACGGGAGTTCGTCCATGGCTTTGGCTAGCTAGCGTCGAGCGCGAGGAGAGGCTACGTGAGCGATACGAGTAGGGTCCTGGCCAACCAAGGCATATCCGATAGGCAGTTCAAGCGCCTGGCGGCCTTTATCGAGAAGGAGCTGGGCATTCGCATGCCCGATACCAAGCGGGTAATGCTGGAGAGTCGCCTGCAGAAGCGCCTGAGGGCGCTACGCGTCTCGACCTACGATGAGTATATCGATAGGGTCTTCGCGGGCGACGACTCCGAGCTCGTCCACATGATAGACGTCGTCACCACCAACAAGACCGACTTCTTCAGGGAGCCGGATCATTTCGATATCCTCTCCAAGCGGCTCCTGCCTTCGGCCCTCGACGCGCGGGGCGGCCGCGGGCTCTTCTCGTTCTGGTCGGCCGGCTGCGCCACCGGCGAGGAGCCCTATTCGCTCTGCATGGTCCTCGAGGAATTCAAGGCGGACTATCCCGGGTTCGATTACCGCGTCGTCGCCTCGGATATATCCACCCGGGCCCTCGATACCGCTATAGACGCGGTCTACCATCCCGATCGAGTCATTCCGGTGCCTCCCTCGTACAAGCGCAAGTATCTCCTCCGGAGCAAGGACCCGAACAAGGCGGAGGTCAGGATAAGGAAGGAGCTGCGCGACAAGGTCAGCTTCATACGGCTCAACTTCATGGACGAGCGCTTTCCCTTCGACGGGGCCTTCGACGTCATATTCTGCCGTAACGTCATCATCTACTTCGATAGGGCGACCCAGCAGCGCATACTCGGTAACATGTGCCGCTACCTCCGGACGGGAGGCAACTTGATACTCGGCCACTCGGAGACGCTGGCCGGCATGGACCTGCCGCTGCGCGGCCTTGCGCCCACGGTCTACGAGCGCTTATAGTTGACGCGAGGGGTAGCCATGGAACGCATCAAGGTACTGGTCGTAGACGACTCGGCCGTCGTACGGCAGACGCTCAAGGAACTCCTGGACTCCGATCCCGCCATAGAGGTCATAGCGGTAGCGGCCGATCCCATCTTCGCGCTCAAGCGAATGGAGACCGAGAAGCCCGACGTCATCGTCTCCGACGTGGAGATGCCGCGCATGGACGGCCTGTCGTTCCTGCGCAAGATCATGGAGACGAGCCCCATACCGGTAGTCATCTGCTCCAGCAAGACCGAGGAGGGCTCGGATAACGCCATCAGGGCGATGGAGTACGGAGCCGTCGAGATCATCCAGAAGCCCAAGCTCGGGACCAAGCAGTTCCTGGAGGAGTCCCGGGTCGAGATATGCGACGTCGTCAAGGCGGCCTTCGCGACCCGTAACCGGCGCAGGCTGCCCTTGCCGTCCCCCATGCGCGATGTCGCGCCCAAGCTGACGGCGGACGTCATGCTACCGGCGCCCGGCGCCCACCAGCACATCGACACCACCGAGAAGGTCGTCGTGGTAGGCGCCTCGACCGGCGGCACCGAGGCGCTCCGCGAGTTCCTGGAGGTGCTGCCCGAGGATACGCCCGGCATCGTCATAGTCCAGCACATGCCGGAGAATTTCACCGCGGCTTTCGCCCGCCGGCTCGACGGTCTCTGCAGGGTAGGGGTAAAGGAGGCGGCCGACAACGATACGGTCATACGCGGCCGCGTCCTCATAGCCCCGGGTAACAAGCATACGCTCCTCAAGCGCTCCGGCGCTCGCTACTACGTCGAGGTCAAGGAAGGCCCCCTCGTCTGCCGGCACCGGCCGAGCGTCGACGTGCTGTTCCGCTCGGCGGCCCGCTACGCCGGCAGCAATGCCGTGGGCGTCATCATGACGGGCATGGGCGACGACGGCTCGCGGGGCATGAAGGAGATGCATGACGCCAAGGCCTGGACCGTCGCGCAGGACGAGGATTCCTGCGTCGTATTCGGCATGCCTAACGAGGCTATCAAGCTGGGCGGCGTGGATATCGTGCTACCGCTCGACAGGATAGCGGCGGAGGTGCTGCGAGCGGCTAAGTAGGGCTCTCGCGGACGCTTTTGTGTGATACAATGAGCCGGGCGGCGAGGAACGCCCCTATTTCATGGGAGGAATCATGGCAAAGAGCATCCTTATAATCGATGATTCGGCCGCCATTAGGCAGAGCATATCGTATATTCTCCAGCAGGAAGGCTACGCGACCGTAGAGGCCAACGACGGCGCGGAAGGCCTCAAGCGCCTCGATGAGGTGGGGCAGTTCGACTGCATCATCACCGATGTCAACATGCCTAACATGGACGGGATTACCTTCATACGCAAGGCCCGCGAGATACCTAAGTTCAAGTTCGTGCCCATACTGGTCCTGACGACCGAGTCCCAGGGTACCAAGATGAACGAAGGCAAGGAAGCCGGCGCGACCGGTTGGATAGTCAAGCCCTTCAGCGCCGACAAGCTCCTGGCGGTAGTCAAGAAAGTCGCGGAATGATGGCGCGCCGCTGCCCGCGAGGCAGCGCCTAGCGCGCGATGACAGGATTTAAAATGGCTACGGAACCAGCGCCTAGGGCACGGATCGCGATCTGCGAGGACGAGCGCATCGTGGCCCTCGATATCCGGGCCTTCCTTACGAGGAACGGCTACGAGGTCGTCGGCCTCTACGCGAGCGCCGAGGCGCTCATAGACGAGGCCTCCCGGGTCCGTCCCGAGCTCGTGCTCATGGACATACACCTCCAGGGCAAGCTGGACGGTATCGAGGCCTCCGCCCTTCTCTCGGAGCGTTGGGCCATACCCGTCATCCTCCTGACGGCCTACGCCGACGACCCGACCATCGAGCGGGCCAAGCTGACCCATCCCTATGCCTACATACTCAAGCCCTACGACGAGCGCGAGCTCAAGACCGCCATATCGATAGGGCTGTACCGAGCCTCCATGGAGCGAAGGCTCCGGCGCAGCGAGGAGCGCTACCGCGCGCTGTTCGACGACGGCCTGGCCGCTACCATGATAGCGGACGCGACGGGGCGCCTCATCGAGGCGAACAAGGCGTTCCGGCGGCTCGCGCCGGACGCCTCCTCTATCCGAACCCTCTTGGCCAACGAGGCGGACGCCGAGGCGCTCGCCGCCGCCATAGCGTCCGGCAAGGCGTACGGACCGGCGGAGCATAGGGTCGCGTGTAGCGGCGAGGAGGAATCCTGGGCCCTGGTATCCGCGGCCTCGATAACCCTGCCCGACGGTACCGACGCCTTCCAGTGCCAGGCCTTCGACGTTACCGAGCGCAAGACGCTCCGGGACCAGCTCGTCCACGCCCAGCGCCTGTCCGCGCTCGGGCGGCTGGCCGGAGGCGTGGCCCACGACTTCAATAACGTCCTGACCGCCGTGCTCGGTTACGCGCGGCTCCTCAGGGCTGATTTCGAGGCCGAGGGACGGGGCCTCGAGGAGCTCAACGGCATAGAACGGGCCGCCATGCGGGCTGCCAACCTGGCCAGGCAGCTACTCATGTTCTCGAGGCGAGACAAGGCCGATCCCGAGCGCTTCTCGCTGTCCGACCTGGCCAGGGATTGCGAGCGTATGCTCGGTCGCATCATCGGCGACGACGCGAGCCTGTCCGTACGGCCGGGAAGCGGCGACGACTGCGTCATGGCCGATCGCTCGAGGATAGAGCAGGCGGTCGTTAACCTCGTGGCCAACGCCAGGGATGCCTTGCCTAACGGCGGCAGGATAACGGTCGTTACCGGAACGACGGTAGTACCCGAGGAGCTACCGGGGCCCGTCGAGCCGATACCCGTCGGGCGCTGGGCCTTCATCGAGGTATGCGACGACGGGATCGGCATAGCGCCGGAGGCGAGGTGTAAGATATTCCAGCCCTTCTTTACCACCAAGTCCCCCGAGCGGGGAACCGGGCTCGGGCTGTCGACGGTGCTATCCATAGTCCAGGGCTACGGCGGGCGCGTGGCGCTCGATTCCGAGCCCGGCGCAGGGACGACGGTTCGCCTCCTCTTCCCCATCGCCGCGCAAGCGGGCGGGAACGCCGGATCGCCGGCCGCGGCCTCAGCGGGCCGTACGCCCGCGGGGCTTGGCGATCCGCTGGCGCACGTCGGTATGGGCCGGGGGCGAGCCGCGCTCGTCGTCGAGACGAACGACAGCGTCCGCGCCATACTCGAGGCTCTCCTCGATAGGGCCGGCTTCAGGGTGGTATCGGCCTCGCATCCGGGCGAGGCCCTCCTCCTGGCGGAGAGGCAGAGGCCCGACCTCGTGATCGCCGACCTCGTCATGCCCCTGATGGGCGGCGAGGAACTCGCCGACAGGCTCAGGACGTCCTTCGGCGATATGCCGGCGCTCTATCTCCGGGGAACCGAATCCGAGTACGGCCCGGGAGAGGGGGGGGACCCGATGGGGCTCCGCGAATGCCTGGATAAGCCCTTCGGCGAGGACGAGCTCCTCGAGGCGCTCGAGCGCCTGGCGCCCCCGGTCAGTCCCGCCTAGGCCGGAGACAGTATGGAGGCGTAGAGCCTGGCCTCCAGGCCGGCCGCCGCCCCGCTAGCGAACGAGCGCTCGCCTCGAGCAAGGTCCACGTCGATGATATCGGTCACCGACGCCGGTTTCTCGGACAGCGTGACTATCCTGTCGCCCAGGTAGATAGCCTCGCGCACGTCGTGCGTCACCACGACGGCGCCCCGGCCGTCGGCGGCGCGCAGGGCGAGGAAGAGGTCCATGACGGCGATGCGCGTCCGTAGGTCGAGCGACGAGAACGGCTCGTCGAGCAGCATCGTCTCGGACGGGTAGGCGAAGGCCCTGGCGAGGGCCACGCGCCGTCTCATGCCGCCCGATAGCGCGTCGGGCCTCGATTCCAGGGACGACGCTAGCCCGACGGCCGAGAGCGCCTCTCCCGCCATCGTGCGGGCCTTTCCCATGGCCATGAGGCCTCGGAGGGCGAAGGCTACGTTGTCCCTGGCGGAGAGCCAGGGCAATAGCCTGTCCTCCTGGAAGAGGTAGCTGATGGTTCCCCTGCGGAACCCTCGTAGCTCTCCCTCGTAATCCGCGTCGAGGCCGGCGAGTATGTTGAGGAGGCTCGTCTTGCCGCAGCCCGAGGGCCCGAGGATGACGGTGACGGAGTCCTCGGGAAACTCGAGGCTCAGGCCGCCGAGGACCAGCGTGTCTCCGTAGGCCTTGCGGAGGTCCCTTACCTCGTTGTCCATGGGAGCCTCCTGGCTACGGCGTCGAAGAGCGCGTCGCTCGCGGCGCAGAGGGCTATGCCGGCGGCGGCCCAGGCGAAGACCTCCGCCGTCTCCAGCATGACCCGCGCCGATTGCATGCCCGTCCCGATGGCTCGTTCCGGCTGGCTCAGGACCTCGCCGGCTACCACGACCTTCCAGGATAGCCCGAGAGCGTTCCTGGCGGCCGACATGACGTGGGGCATGGCCGACGGTAGCCTGACGAAGATGGCCTGGTCTAGGCGAGAGACGCCGAAGGCCCTGGACATGGCTATGAGGCGGGAATCGGCCGACCTGACGCCGGCCGAGACGTCGGCCACCACGATGGGGAAGGCCATGACGACGGCCGAGAACACGGGAACCGCTCCCGAGGGAAACCAGATCAACGCTAGGAGAATGACGGCCAGGACCGGGGTCGCCCGGAGTACCGTCATGAAGGGCGCCAGCGCGGACTCGACGTTACGCGATAGGCCCGCGACGAAGCCGAAGGCCGAGCCCATGGCCATGGAGACGACGAAGGCCAGGATCCCGCGCAGGGCGGTGGCGCCGAGGGCGGGCAGGAAGTCGCCCTCGCCGAACAGGCGAGCCAGGGACGCCAGGACCGCCCCGGGCGGCGGGAGTATTATATCGGCGCCGACGCCCAGCGAGGCGAGCTTCCAGGCGGCCACGAGCGCGGCCGCCGCGAGGAACCCGTTGGCCCTAGCGCGGGAGGGCCGCGTAGAAGGCCTCGTCGGGGAGCCTGCCGCCGACGGAGGCCGGCGCCGCCTTGAGGAAGACCGACAGGAGCGCCTCTATGGACGAGCGGGCCTCGGGGGCGGGGATGAAGGTAAACGCGCAGACGGGAATGGCCGCGGTAGCCACGGGAGCCTTGAGCCCGAGGTCGTGCTTCTCGACGAGCCTTCCCGAGGCCACGGGATCCGCCAGGGTGGCCGCTATGGAGGCCTCGTAGGCCTTCATGAAGGCCGCCACGGCCGCGGGCCGCTCCTGGATGAGCGAGGCCCTAGCCACGACGACGCTGATGGGGTAGTCGGGCTGTCCCGTCGCCTCGGTCCATAGCGCGGAGAGCGAGAAGGGAACGCGGGCGGCGGGGTTTCCCTTGAGCGCCATGGTGGCGAAGGGCTCTGGCAGGACTCCGACGGAGACGCGTCCGGCCACGAGGCTGGCGGCTATCTCGGGAGCGGCCATGCTGAAGACCATGCGGACGTCCGTCTCGGGCGAAAGCCCCCGGCTCGGCAGTACGGTACGGAAGAGGAGATCCGGCGTGGCCCCCTGGCCGGCTATGTAGACGTCCCTGCCCTTCAGGTCCGCGGGAGCCTTGAGCGTCTCGTCTACGGCGACTATCTTAATCATGCCGGTGCCGACGACGGCGAGCAGTCGATAGGGAACGCCGGAGTTATAGAGCTTGGCGGCCATGTTCACGGGAAGCACGGCCACGTCTATCTCGGAGGATAGCATCTTGGCCGCCATGCCGTCGGCCGAGGCCACCGCCTCGGTCCTCATGGTCGTATTGTCCGGCAGGACGGCCGGAGTCTCGAAGAGCTGGATCATGCCGATGCCGGTAGGGCCCTTGAGGGCCCCGACTCGAATCTCCAGGGCGGGTAGCTCGATCGCGGCCGCGCTTGCCCGCTTAGGATCGGCTTCCTTGCCTCCGAGCGCGAACGAATGGGAACAAAGCGTAAGGGCCGCAAGGGCGGCCAGCGTGCGTCGGATCATGACACGTGCCTTTCCACGGCCTCCGCGAGACCGCGCGTCGATGATACCGCGTTACCGCGGGCGCTTTCAACCGGGCCGCATATGCAATATAGTAGAAGCATGCGATGCGATAGCTGCGGCGCGAGCGATAGCGTCTTCTACGTACGGCCCGACGGCCACGGTGGCGAGGAACGACTCTGCAGGGCCTGCGCCCGCGAGCGGGGCTACGCGGCCGAGGGCGACGGCTACGGCGCGCGGCTAGACGCCCTTACCGGGGGCGGGCTCGACCTAGGCGGTTCGCCGCCGGTCGAGGCGGGCCTCGTAACCTGTCCTACCTGCTCCTGGACCGATGAGCGGCTTCGGGCGACCGGGCGCCTCGGATGCCCTGACTGCGCCCGGGTCTTCCGTCGGGCCGTCGAGGCGGCGCTGAGACGTTCGGGCGGCCCGGCTCGCTACGAGGGTAAGGTTCCCGCGAGCCTCGGGCGCGGCGCGTCCGGGGGACGCGATGCGTCCGGGGGACGCGATGCGCCGGCCCAAGGCATGG
>CAZNNA010000040.1:0-5002 GCA_964573825.1 uncultured Treponemataceae bacterium | reverse complement strand
GCGTCCGGGGGACGCGATGCGTCCGGGGGACGCGATGCGCCGGCCCAAGGCATGGCAGAACTCTCGGAGGCCCTCGAGCGGGCCATCGCCGCGGAGGATTTCGAGTCGGCGGCCGTCTACCGCGATAGGCTTAGGCTAGCCTCGAGAGGGGGCCTGGCTTGACCCTTACCGGCCCGGCGACGCGCGGTCCCGAAGAGGGGACCTACGACAGCTACGACGTGGTGATCGCATCGTACGCCTCGGCGGAACGGAACCTGGCTGGGCGCCGCTTCCCTCACGCGCTGCCGAGGGCGGAGGCCTCCGGCCTGTCGGATATGCTCGGCGCTCGCGCCCGGGCCCTCGGCTTCGAGACGGCCCTGGTCTCCGAGCTCGACGCGACGACTCGCACCGAGCTCTCTGAGCGGGAGCTCTACTCGCGGCCCTACCTCCTCGAAGACGCCAACCTCGTGGCTCTCAGCAGGCGCTCGCGGCTCTGGCTCGCCTTCCTCGAGGGATCG
Source organism: uncultured Treponemataceae bacterium (assembly GCA_964573825.1). GTDB lineage: Bacteria > Spirochaetota > Spirochaetia > Treponematales > UBA12059 > SZUA-370. Next base: position 4,505 of record CAZNNA010000040.1, on the reverse strand, counting down.
CACCTCGGCATACGGGCCTCCCGGCCGGGCCTTGACCTGGGCGGCGCCTGGGCGGATATCGACGCGGCCGATGACGCTCTCTCGGCCTGCCACGGTTGGGCCTTCGACCCGGGACTCGGCTACCTACAGGCCGAGGCTTCCTTCTGCGGCTCGGGGCTGTCCGCCCGGGTGACGATGCATACGCCAGCCCTGGTTATCGCGGGACTGGCCGAGACGGCCTTCAAGCGCGCCATGGAGGCTGGCTTCATGGTCGCCGGTAGCTACGCGGCGGAGCGGACCTCGGCCCTCTTCGAGCTTAGGCTGCCGTCGGCGTACCGGGAACCCGAGCGCGTCGCGCTCGCCAGGCTCGAGGCCATGGCCCGCGCGGTGGCCGACTACGAGCGGCGAGCCAGGGAGCAGCTCCTAGCCAGGAACCCGTGGGACGCGCTCGACGTCATGGGGCGAGCCCTCGGGCGCGCCTCGGGCGCCAGGCTCGTGACACGGGACGAGTCGTCCGATATCGTATCGGGCCTGCGCTTCGGCCTCGCCTCGGGCGTCCTCGAGGGCGCGACGCTCTGCCAGGCCACAGAGCTATGGACCAGCCTGCGAGCCAAGGTCCCCGCGAGCCGCGGCGATGCCGATACTAGTAATGGAACGCCCGAGCCGCCAGAGGCGGCCGCCAGGGCACGCCTGCTCAGGGCAGCTACGGCCGGCCTGCGCTTCACGAGGGGTATGCATGATGTTTAAGGGATTAACCAAGCGCGCCCAGCGAGTCTTGACGGTGCTCGCCCAGGAGGAGGCCAGGCGATTCCATTCCGGCGAGCTCGCGCCGGAGCACGTGCTCCTGGCCCTGCTCGCCGAGCGCGAGGGCTCGGGCTACCGGCTCCTGTCGTCGCTCAAGATGGATCTGGAGGAGCTGTCCATCGCGCTCGAGCGCGCCGCCTCCGGTCGTAAGGGCGGCTTCCTCCTCGGCGACGCCCCCTTGTCGCGTAGGCTCAAGTCCATGCTGGAGACGGCGGCCGAGGAGGCTCGCATCATGGACGGCGAGTACATCGGTACCGAGCACCTGGTCATAGCCGCCGCTCGCGAGTCCGGTTCCGTCTTCGAGCAGTACCTATCGCGCTACGGCGTCTTCTACGAGCAGCTCCGCGTCTCCCTCAAGCTCATTACCGCGAGCGCCAAGGACGAGCCGCCCCCCAAGGACGAGCAGCGTACCGATCCGAGGAGCCAGCCGGGTACGCTCCCCGGGCAGCAGGGCGCCCCCAGGAGGCCCGCCGGCACCGCGACGCCCCTCCTCGACGAGCACTCGCGCGACCTGACAGCCTGGGCCCTCGACGATCGCATAGATCCCGTCGTGGGCCGTGAGACGGAGACGCGCCGCGTCATACGCATACTATCGCGCCGCAGCAAGAACAACCCCGTGCTCATAGGCGACCCGGGCGTCGGCAAGACCGCCATCGTCGAGGGCCTCGCCCTGCGGATGGCGCGCGGCGACGTGCCCGAGGGGCTCCTGTCCAAGCGGCTCGTCGTGCTGGACCTGGCCTCCATCGTAGCCGGGACCAAGTACCGCGGGGAGTTCGAGGAGCGCCTGAAGCGCATCATGAAGGAGATAGCCGCCGCCGGCAACGTCATCCTCTTCATAGACGAGCTTCACACCATCATCGGGGCCGGTAGCGCCGAGGGCACGATAGACGCCTCCAACATGCTCAAGCCGGCCCTGTCCCGCGGCGAGGTACAGTGCATAGGCGCCACGACGCTCGACGAGTACCGCAAGTACATCGAGAAGGACGCCGCCCTGGAGCGGCGCTTCCAGACCGTACTGGTCGAGGAACCCACCGTGGAGGAGGCCGTCGACATCCTCGCGGGCATAAAGGAGCGCTACGAGCGCTACCACGGCGTGTCCTACGCCCCCGACGCCCTCGAGGCCTGCGTGCGCTTCGCCGACCGCTACGTCTCCGAGCGCTTCCTGCCCGACAAGGCCATAGACGTGCTCGACGAGGCCGGGGCCAAGAAGAAGGTGGAGAACCCCCGGAGGGCCTCCGAGCTCGGCGCCATAGAGTCGGAGATACGCAGGCTGACCGAGGAGAAGCTAGCCCTGGTCTCCACCCAGAACTACGAGAAGGCCGCGGAGGTGCGCGACCGCGTGCGCGAGCTCAAGGCCGAGCTCGAGGCGCTCAAGGCCAGGAGCGTCGCCTCTCCCCGCGACGGTTCTACCATAGGCATCGACGACGTGAGAGCCGTCGTCTCGGAGATGACCGGCATCCCCATAGAGCGCATAGCCGAGGGCGAGTCGGAGCGACTCCTGTCGCTCGAGGAGGAGCTGCACCGCAGGGTCGTGGGCCAGGACTTCGCCGTAAAGGCCCTGGCCGCCGCCGTCAGGCGCTCCCGCGCCGGCATATCGGATCCGAGGAGGCCCCTGGGCTCGTTCATTTTCCTCGGGCCTACGGGCGTCGGCAAGACGCTACTAGCCAAGACCCTGGCGGAGAGTCTCTTCGGCAGCGACGAGGCCCTGATACGCATCGATATGTCCGACTTCATGGAGAAGCATAACGCGGCTCGCCTCGTGGGCTCGCCTCCAGGCTACGTAGGCTACGACGAGGGCGGCATGCTGACGGAGCGCGTCAGGCGCAAGCCCTACAGCGTGGTGCTCTTCGACGAGATCGAGAAGGCCCATCCCGACGTCTTCAACCTGCTCCTGCAGCTCCTCGAGGAGGGCGAGCTCAGGGACAACCTCGGCCACGCAGTCTCCTTCCGCAACTGCGTCGTCATAATGACGAGCAACGCCGGGACCCGGGACCTCCTGCGGGGCGCCAGGCTCGGCTTCGGCGCCGAGGAGCGGCGCTTCGACTACCAGGCCGTCAAGGACTCCGCCCTGGCCGAGCTCAAGCGGCTCTTCAACCCCGAGTTCCTCAATCGCGTCGACGAGGTGGTCGTCTTCCATCCCCTGGACAAGGCCCAGGTCAAGGCGGTGCTCGAGCTGGAGCTGTCGACGCTCAGGCGGCGGCTGGCGGAGCGAGGCGTTACGCTGGAGCTCGAGCCGAGGGCCTACGATAGGCTCGTCGACGACGGCTACGACGAGGCCTACGGCGCAAGGCCCATGCGGCGGCTCCTCACTAAGCTCATCGAGGATCCGCTGGCGGCCCTGATGGTCGAGGGCGCCTGCGTACCCGGCTCGACGGCGAGGGTCAAGGAGAAGGACGGTCTCCTGTCGGTGCGTATAGTCAAGGCCCCGAAAGGCAGGAGCGCGGCTCCCGTGCGCTAGGCGTCGTCCCTGCCTATGAGGCGCCTCAGCTCGCGGAGCCGCGGCTCGTCGAGCGTGACGCGGAGGTTCTTCTCCTGCGTGGGAATGACGAGGCCCTTGGGACCGTCCTTGGCCCGGCGCAGGTACTTGACCTGGGTGTAGTAGAGGTCGCCCGAGCCCGACGAGCGGCCCTTGGAATAGTAGAGGGCCAGGTTGCCGGCGTCCAGGAGCAAATCGAGCGGGAAGCTCTTGCCGGACCTGGCCTTGATGAACACGTAGGATCCCGAGTAGTCGCGCGCGTGCAGCCAGAGGTCGTTGCCGCGGACGTGCCGCCTTAGGAGCGCGTCGTTCTCGGCGGCCGAGCGGCCGATGAGCATGGTCCAGCCCGAGCGCTCGAGCGATAGGCCGGGGAAGCGGCGGGCCGCCTGGCTCGGCGCGGTCCTGCGCCTGGCCAGGAAGGCGCGGATATCGTAGGGATTGTCCGTGGCCTCGATCCGCCCTCGCTCGGCCTCCAGGGACTCGATAGAGGAGCGGAGGGCCTCGAGCTCGGCGGCGGTCTCGCCGGCTCCCGAGCGGGCCTTCCTGGCCTTATCGTAGTAGGCCTGGGCGTTGGCGACGAGGCCCTTCCCTGAGTCGACTCGTATGGCGACTCGGCCGCCCCGGTAGAAGTCGTCGACCTCGACGGTAGGGCCGGCCGGGGCGGCGCCCTGGTTGGCCATGAGCAGGTCGCCGAGCTCTCGGAAGCGCTCCGCGTCGGACTCGGAGGCCAGGCTACGCTCGAGGGCCGCGAGGCGAGCGTCGAGCTGGCTCCTTCGCTGGCTGAAGTACTTCCCGGCCCGCTCGAGCAGGGCCGCCCTCGACAGCTCCGAGCCGTGCTCGGCGTAGTAGGCGTCGATCCTCTCGTTAAAGGAGCCCGCCCCGGGAAGCTCCCGTACGGCGAAGTCTCGCTCCGGGACCGGGCCGGCCTCGGGCGCGTAGCGGCCCCCCGCGACCTCGCCCTTGGTAGGCTTGCGCGCGAGCGCGTCTACGATGGTACCGTCGGGCTTACAGAGGATGATGTTGGCGGCGCCCGACCAGAGCCGGACGTAGAGGACGCGCTCCGCCTCGTCGCGGCCGAGCGATACGCGCACGATGCGCTCGGCGCCGAGCTGGGCTATGGAGTTGACGCGGCTACCGCGCACCTGGGCCCGGAGGAGCTCCATGAAGCGCTGCGGCTTCTCCGCCTTGGGCACCTCGACCCTAGTCGCGTGGATGCGGCAGGCGCCGTGGGCCACGCAGACGAGGA
>CAZNNA010000039.1:11809-16229 GCA_964573825.1 uncultured Treponemataceae bacterium | reverse complement strand
AGTCCCGCCGCCCAACCCTCCGTCCGGCGCTCCAGGGCGGCCGCGTCGTCCTCCGATATCTCAAGCTTCATCGACCGCCTCAGGAAATCGGCCGCCTCGGCGGCATCGAAGCGCAGGTCTTCGGACCTGAACTCCGCAACCTGTCCGCGCGCGCGGCAGCGCGGCAGGGGCAGATCGGGCTCCGTGCGGGTGGCGACGGCCACATGGAGGCGCGGCGGCAGGTACTCTACCAGCAGGGCGAGGGCCCGGTCGACCTCGCCGCAGGCCGCGCGGTGGTAGTCGTCCAGGACGACGAGGGTGTTCCGCTCCATATCCGCAAGCTCGTTCAGGAGCGCGGTCATGAGCGCTTCGGGATGCGCCGCCTGGTCCGGGCCGGAGGCGTCGGGTGTCGATGGGAGGTCCGGGCATTCTACCCGCAGCGCCGCCCTGAGGCGGCTTATGAAGACGGCAGGCTCCCGGTCGCTCTCGTCGAGGGAAAGCCACGCGACGTCCGGCCGTGGTTCGATGGCGCGGCACTGCCGGACCCACAGGCAGGCCGTCGTGGTCTTGCCGAAGCCGGCGGGGGCGGACAGCAGGGTCAGCCTGCGGGTAAAAGCACCGTCCCGGAGCAGGCCGTCGCCGAGGCGCTCAAGAAGCCTCGGCCGGAGGACAAGTCCCGCCGTCGGTTCGGGGATGCGTAGCTTCGCGGCCAAGGTGGGTAGCTGCACAGGGCCATGATAGTCCAAGCCCCCGGCGCTATCAAGCCGGCGCGCCGCGATGGGTACAGGTTTGCCGGCTTGAAAAGCAAGTCGTATGCTAGGCTGGACCACCGTCATCCGGCCGCGCGGCTCTCCCCCCTGGGCGACGAAGGACCTTTCGTTTCCGAAGCCGCGGAACCTTACGCATGCAGGGACCTTACGCCGCTAAGGAAAAGGAAGACTGGAGCCGCCGCTTCCGCAGCCTGCGCAGCGCCCTTTCCGACCGGCATGACTACACCCTCGCCGAAGACAAGGAGGCCTACCTCAGGAAGCCGTCGCCAAGAGCGACCCGCTCGGAGCTTTACTCGAAGAATACGGGAAAGAAGCGCATGAGGAGGATGGCGCCGAAATCTTCGGCGAATAAGCGACCGGCGGCTGCAAGGGGCTCAGCGCCAATCGCTGGGAGGCCACGCGTGGGGGGCGTTTCCGATTGCCTTCGCGAGACGAGAAAAGGCGTCGGCGCAGTGGCGGAAGGAGCGGGAGCTGCGATACGCTATCGCGAGGTCGAAACGCCGCGCGAGTGACGCTTGGTCCACCGCAGAGCTGTAGGATTTGCCCGGAGGCAGCAGGCGGGTAAGCGTTCCCTTCGCGTCGCGCCTGTTCTCCGGATCGTTCGGAGCTACCGCATTCGGAACGAAGGGCAAGCTGCCGCGTATAGACTCGAAAGCCGCGAGGAACCAGCTTTCGAATTCCCGGTGGGCCATAGCCAGTTCGCAGGGTACTCCGGCCGCAGCTCTTCGTGCCGAATCGAGAAGCCGCGGAGCCAGCGTTTTGGGGCAGCGGTCATCAGAATCGAAAAAGATGAAGATGGCGGCGCATTCGTTCTGCCGCCGCGCGATCGCGACCTTTTGCGCAAGCTTTTCCTCATCCGCCAATTCACTACAATGCCATCGTAGCGGCTCTGCAATCTGAAATGAAAAGTCACCGGTTATCTTCTGTAGCCGACTGAGGAGAACAGGAACAGCGGCCACCTCTCCGTGCCCTTCGACGATCGGGATGATTCTCATGCCAAATCGCTGAATAGCAACAGCTGTTCCGGCTTGAAGGATTTCGTGAACAAGCGGAATTCCGATGGATTGAGCGCGTTCGACCGTAGCAGCTCTCCCGCCCCGGCTAGGTGTTCCTTCAGGATATCCCGCACGGAATCATCCGTCTCCAGAATGTGGGATACGCCCTTATCCCATACCAGACAGCGGAGATTCTCTTTCTGGATCCATTTCGCCGCGTCGAGCAGTTCCGGGCTGTGGGTCGTCACGACGACCTGGATATCCGCCGCCGCTTCGGTGATGGCGTCCATGACCGCGCCGAGCGCGCCGGGGTGGATGGTCGCTTCCGGCTCTTCGATGACGACCAAGGACGGCCGCGGATTCTGCATCAGGGCCAGGAGTATGCCGAGGACCCGCACGGTCCCGTCCGACATGTTGAAGGAATCGAACTTGAGCGATCGGTCTTCCCCGACGTCCTGCTTGAATTCGACCGTCATTTTATTGCCCCGGCTGACCGACGCAACGCGGTCCGTGCCCGGAACGACAACGGCCAAATATTTGAGCAGGCGATCGAAGGTTTCTTTGTCCCGCGCTAAGGAACGAAGGACCGATGCCGCGTTGGAACCGTCGCTCTTCATGGCGGTTCCCGCGTCGGCGTCCTGGAGTTCCTTCATCGTCTGCGGAACGATCGAGTACACCCGGAATCCGTTGAGTACCCGGTAGATCGGCGCGAAGCGCTCATCGCCGGAAACGAGGGGCAGGCAGAGCGCCTCTTTGCTGATGGGAGGCTGTATGCCGGTAACGTTCGTCTTGAAGGAAGATCGTCGATCGTACCAGACCCGCGAACCATCGTGCATTGTGAGCGAGCATTGCTCCTGAACTACTTCAAAGCCGTGATCGGGTTGCGCCTTGATTTCGAAGGAGAAGAACCCCTCGCGCATCTTCCGGCCGTCGTCGCCGAGTTCGACCCTGATGCCGAGGTTCGGCGGATAGCCCTTGCCGTTTCCCTTGTGCCTGACGGAAACGACGCCCGCCCTGTTGTCGAATACGGCTTCCAGGGGCATACGCATCGCATCGGCGATGAAGCTGAAGATGTCGGCGAAGTTGCTCTTGCCCGAGCCGTTTCTGCCGACCACGAAGAGCGGATTGTTTAGTACAATGTCGGCCGCCGGGATGCTGCGGAACCGCTTTACGATGATCCGTTTCACGATTGGGGCTTTCATTGTATCTCCTGGAACCGTCTTTCAGGGTATCAGTATACTTTCGGAACATTCCTGCGGTCAATCAACAACCCCGTAGCAAGCTACGGAGTTGTTGGTTCTGCAAGGTATGGATTGACGGCGGGTTTGGTACCCCGCTGATCTACGCGTATATGTAAGGGAAATAATGTTATGTTTTTTTGGACGCAGCAAAGCTACGGGGTATCAAACCCGCCTGCGAATGAAGCTATCCCGAATCCCCCAGTGGGGGTAGCGTAAGCCCCCGCAGCCGCGGCGCACGACCTGCGGTCGTGTTCTGAATGGAATGATCGATGCGCTGCCATTCGGCAGCGCGACAGAATCCGTGCCGCGGCGAGGAGGCTGAAGCGAGGGGGAGCCGCCGTTTTGTGGGTGACACCCATAACTCGTAACGACAGGAAGCGTGCGCCGGGATACGGTAGAGACGGGGTGGCGGGGCAAAACCGGGTTGAGCGTTTCCGCAGGCGGAGGACCGTAGGGCCGCAGCCGAGGACCGAGCGAGACCCGGTTTTGCCCCGACAGGACCCCTCCACAATTCCATGCACGCTTCCTGCCTTTTCGCCTCGCTGTGCTCCCCCCTCAAAACAAAAAGGCCGCCCCTGGGTGGGACGGCCTCGTCCGGCAGGATGCCGGCACATCAGGCGGCTTTCGCCCCCCGGCCCTTAGGCCTTGATGTTGTAGAAAGCCTTGCGGCCGGCGTACTCGGACACGCCCTCGAGCATGTCCTCGATGCGCATCAGCTGGTTGTACTTGCAGACCCGGTCGGTGCGGCTCATGGAGCCGGTCTTGATCTGTCCGGTCTCGAGGGCGACCACGAGGTCGGCGATGAAGGCGTCCTCGGTCTCGCCGGAGCGGTGGGAGATGATGGCGGTGTAGCCGGCCCGCTTGGCCATCTCGACGGCCTCGTAGGTCTCGGTGATGGTGCCGATCTGGTTCACCTTGATCAGGATGGAGTTGCAGGCGCCCATGGCGATGCCCTTCTCCAGGCGTTTGGTGTTGGTGACGAAGAAGTCGTCGCCCACGATCTGGACCTTGGAGCCCAGCGCCTTGGTCATGGCCACGTAGCCCTCCCAGTCGTTCTGATCCAGGGGGTCTTCGATGGAGATGATGGGGTACTTGGCCACCCACTTGGTGTAGATGTCGATCATGTCCTGGGCGCTGAAGAGCTTGTCGGGGTTGGACTTCCAGAACTTGTAGCCCTTCTTGCCGCCCTCGTCGAAGAGCTCGGAGCTGGCGCAGTCGAGGGCAATGCCGACCTGCTCGCCGGGGCGATAGCCGGCCTTCTCTATGGCCTTCATGATGTAGTCGAGGGCCTCGTCGTTGCCGATGTTGGGGGCGAAGCCGCCCTCGTCGCCCACGGAGGTGTTGTGGCCGTCGGCCTTGAGGATGCCCTTGAGGTTGTGGAAGACCTCGGCGGTCATGCGCACGGCCTCGCGGAAGCTCTCGGCGCCCACGGGCA
>CAZNNA010000039.1:0-11799 GCA_964573825.1 uncultured Treponemataceae bacterium | reverse complement strand
ATGATGTTGGCCATGGGCACGGGCAGGAGGGTGGTGTGCGCGCCTCCGAGGTACTTGTACAGGGGCACGTCGAGGTAGTCGGCGGCGGCGCGGGCCACGGCCATGGAGACGCCGAGTATGGCGTTGGCGCCGAGCTTACCCTTGTTCTCCGTGCCGTCGAGGTCTATCATGGTGCGGTCGATGTCGACCTGCTCGGTACAGTCGAGGCCGCAGATCTCGCCGGCTATGACGTTGTTGACGTTCTCGACGGCCTTGAGGACGCCCTTGCCGAGGTAGCGCTTCTTGTCGCCGTCGCGGAGCTCGACGGCCTCGTGCTCGCCGGTGGAGGCGCCCGAGGGCACGGCGGCGCGGCCGAGGGTGCCGTCCTCGAGGACGACGTCGACTTCTATGGTGGGATTGCCGCGGGAATCGAGTATCTCCCTGGCCTCGACGTATTCGATGATGCTCATGAAGGGCTCCTTCGTTTCGGTGGGATGGTCGCGCGCCGTGTAACCGGCGACGGTGCTCAAGGTATCTGTATTGTCGAACAGTAGCGGTTTTGACCGCTCCCGTCAAGCTTGGGGGCGATCCGAAACGACAGGTATAGCTAAATATTTATTTTATTATGCCGCGGCGACGATCGGCCGCGCGGGAGTGATCGCGATGAAGCAACGGACGATACGACGACTCGGGGCGGGACCGGCCCTCGGCCCCGCGGCGCGGGCGGCGGCGGTCCTGGCCGTGCTGGTTCCCTTGGCCGCCCTGGCCTCCTGCGAGGCCGAGGGCAAGGGCGAGGCCCGGGGCGAGGCGGAGACCGCCGTGGTCGAGGAGCGCGTCATGGACGATGCCATCCTCGTCAGCGGCAACCTGAAGCCGGTCGCCGCCCAGGATATCCGGGCGCCCGTCACGGGCCAGGTGGAGGCGGTCTACGTGGCCGCCGGCGACCGGGTACGCAAGGGGCAGGCCGTAGCGGCCATGGCCTCGGCGTCGACCGCCTACGAGCTCGACCGCCTGGCCTACGACCTGGACGTGGAACGCCTGAAGGGCAACCTGCGCCGGATAGCCCTCCTTGAGGCGGAGTACGGCATGCGCAAGGCCGCGCTGGACGCGCTGACGATCCGGGCCCACCTGGACGGCGTGGTCTCCAAGTTTAACCTGCGCGAGGGCGACGTACTGACCGTCGGCGAGAGCTACGGCCGCGTGGTAGACGCCTCGAGCCTGGTGGCCGACGTGGAGATAGCCGAGATGGACATAGCCAGGGCCCGGCCCGGGCTCCGGGCGGAGTTCCGCTTCCCGGCCCTCCCCGGCGTGACCGCCCTCGGGACGCTCGAGTCCTACCCGGCCGAGGCCCGGCTCAACGCCAAGGGCCTCGTGGTCCTGGACGCGCGCCTCGTCATCGCCGATCCGCCCCGGGGGCTCCTGCCCTTCCTGTCCTTCGAGGCCACGCTCCGGGCCGGCGAGCCCATGACCGTGATGGTGGTGGATTCCCGCGCCGTGACCTATCGCTCCGGCAAGCCCGAGGCGGAGCGACGCAAGCCTGACGGATCGACCGAGCGCGTCGAGCTCGTGACCGAGGGCTTCGGGGGAGGCTTCGTGCGCGTGGTCTCGGGCCTGGCCCCGGGCGACGAGCTCGTCATCCCCGAGGCGGCCGGGCGCTCATGATACGGGAATACCTGCGTACGGCGCTGCAGAGCTTCGCCGGCAACCGGCTCCGGGCGGGCCTATCGCTCATAGGCGTAGTCATCGGCGTGGGGAGCGTCGTAGCCGTGGCGGGACTGTCGGCGAGCGGCGCCGCCGACGTACGCAGGCAGTTCGAGGCCTTCGGGCTGGACGCGGTGCAGGTCTTCCCCAACTGGCGCGGCGAGGGGCGTCCGCTGCCGCTGGACGACGCGCTGGCGGCCGAGATACTGCGCGAGCTCCCGGAGGCCAAGGCGGTGCTCCGCAAGGCCCAGATCGGCGGCGGGCTCACGCGCGGGCGAGACGCCAGCCAGGCCTCGCTCGTGGCCGTGGACCCGCGCTACCTGGGCTTCATGGACGCGAGCGTGGACTCGGGCCGCGGGCTCCAGGCCGACGACGAGTACCGCGCCGCGCCGGTCGTGGTACTCGGGGCCAAGGCGGCCGCCGACCTCTTCCCCGAGGGCCAGCCGCTAGGCAAGACCGTACAGGCCTCCATAGGCCAGGGTAGCGCTACGCTGACGGTCGTCGGGGTGCTGGCCCCGAAGAGTTCCATGTTCATGGACGATTGGGACAAGAGCGCGTACCTGCCCTTCGGCATGGCCGCTAGGCGGCTCGTAGGGGGCCTCGAGGCGCAGGCCCTGAGCGTCATCGCCCGCGACCGCGCGCGCGTGCTCGAGCTGGCGAGCGGGCTCGAGCGCTTCTTCCTCGAGCGGACCGGCTCGCCCGAGGCCTTCTGGATAGACTCGCCCAAGCGCTGGGCGGAGCAGAACGAGAAGATGATACGCTCGCTCAGCCTCCTCCTGGGCGGCGTCGCGGGCATCAGCCTGGTGGTTGGCTGCATAGGCATCATGAACATCATGCTCGCCTCGGTATCGGAGCGAACCCGCGAGATAGGCGTACGCAAGGCCGTCGGGGCGAACGGGATGGAAATCGCCCTGCAGTTCGTGGTGGAGACGAGCGCCCTGACCCTGGCGGGCGGCGTCATAGGGCTCGGCCTGGGGCTCGGGGCCGCTCGCCTGGCCGTCGGCGCCTTCGGCTGGCGCTTCGTCGCCTCGCCCTTCGCCGCAGCCCTTGCCTTGGCGGTATCGGTCGCCGTGGGCCTGGCGGCCGGCGTCTATCCGGCCATTCGCGCCTCGCGGCTCGATCCGGTGGCGGCGCTGGAGGGATGAGGGAGAAGAAGTAAAGAATTAAAGAATTAAAGAATCCAGGGCTAAGCGATCGATACGCGATCGGCGATGCGTCGCAGGACCTTCTACGCAATCATACATTCCCAGTCACCATCAGCCGTTGGCGGCTACTGGCTACTGGATTCTTCTTATTCCGTTCCTTCCGCCTACGCCTTCGGTGTCGCGTCGCCTCCGGCTAGCGATCCATCGAGCTCTTCGGCTCGACTCCTCGGCGGCCGTAGGTAATCGACCGTCCGCTCTCGGTAGGCGAAGCCGAGCGATTCGTAGACGCGGCGTACGCCGTCGTCCGCCGGTACGATGACGAAGGTAGGGTTGCCCAGCCAATCGCGAGCCGCGCTGCAGGCGGCGTGGAGCACGGAGCGGCAGATCCCCTGCCGCCGGTACTCGACCCGGGTCTCGACGTGCTGGAATCGCGCCAGGCCGTCGGCCCAGAAGATACCGAGGTGCCCGGCCACGACCGTCCCGTCCCAGGCCGCCCACCAGGCGCCCTCGCCGCGCTCCACCGCGCTCCGGATAGTCGCTACCTTCCTGGCCACGTACCCTTCGTCGTAACCCGGCTCGTCGGCGTTTATATCGACGATGGCCTCGGCGAGGGCGGCCCAGGCGCGATCGCCCGACACCTGGCGTATGGGATAGCGGTCGCAGAGGCCCTCGGGCGCCCTGGGACTATCGGTAGCGAGCACGTCGAGGACGCTCGGCTCGAAGCCCGCCTCGATGAAGGGAGCCGAGTCGCCGACGTCGCCTTCGGGCGAATCGACGAGGAAGACGCGATGCCCGCCCTCGTACTCCGGTAACTCGGCCTCGAATCGCTCCATCCATCGCCCGAGGTCGCCCTGCCGGGGCGGCCCAGGCAGGGCGAGGCAGTTACCGTACCAGAAGTCCGGGACGGAGGGCGTCCGGAGCACGAGATAGTCGCCCCTGTCATCGACGGTACCGGAGAGGCGATGAACCATGAGGGACGTCTGTAAAGCCAGGGAACGAATTTCCATGGGGGAACGATACCATGAAGAGGTAGTCAGTAGTCAGTAGATCGTAAGGAGAAGGTGCCAGAGAACTGATACCTCTCCCCAGCCGTCGTTTCAGTCGCCCGATGACAGATTCTGGCTACTGGCTACTGGCTACTGGCTACTGGATTCTTCTTCCCTACTGGCTACCCTTCCCCCCAGCTCCTCCGCTATCCCCGCCGCGGCGCGGAGGCCGGAGGCCCAGGCCGCGGTGATGCCGCGGCTGGTACCGGCGCCGTCGCCCGCCAGGTAGAGCCTGGGCGCGGCGCGGAAGGTGGAGGGATCGGCGAAGACCGGCTTGTTGGCGTAGGTCTTGATCTCCGGGTAGTAGAGCACGGTGCTCGGGTGCAGGACGCCCGGGACTATGGCGTCGAGCGACTTGAGGGCGTCCCAGAGCGCCCGCATCACCTTAGCGGGTACGGCCAGCCCGAGGTCGCCGGGCGTCGCCGAGGGCAGGGTCGGGGCGAAGTCGTACAGGTCGCGGGTAAAGGCCTCCCGCGTGGAGCGGCGCCCCAGCCGGAAATCGCCGACGCGCTGCATGATCGGGTGCCCCCCGCCGAGGAGCATGGCCTGGGCTCCCAGGGCCCGGGCGTAGGCCTGCCCCGAGGCCAGGGGCTCGGTCAGCGCTATGGTCTTAAGCATGGCGAAGTTGGCCAGTCCGTTGGCCGGCCGGTCGGCCGACCAGGCGTGGCCGTTGACCGAGTACCAGACGCCCGCCTCGTCCTCGTACTTCTCCTGGACCACGTGGGCCGAGCGCGAGTTGGTGCAGAAGGTCCTGACCTTCTTGGGGAAGAGGAACTTCGGGTCGTAGTAGTCCTTGACGATGGGGTAGCGGTCCTCGCGGGCCTCGACGCGAATGCCGACGTCCACGACGTTGTCGACGAAGGGGACGCCGTTTCGGCGCATCACGTCCTGGAGGAAGGCGAAGCCGGCCCGGCCGGGGGCCACCAGGGCGGCCCCGAAGGACAGCTCCCGCCGCTCGGTAGAGAGGACGCCGCGAGCGGCGTCGACCTCGAGGGCGGCCTCCCCGAGCGATATATCGACGCCGCGCTCCCCGAGCTCGGCCACGAGGCGCTTGATCAGGGCGAGCCCGCCGTCGGTGCCCAGGTGGGACTGGCGTATCTCCATGAGCCGCGCCCCGAGCCGCTCGGCCCGGCTCGCGTAGACGTCGACGCCCTTGCGCTCCATTATGGCCGGGTTTAGAAAGGCCTCCACCTCGGCGAGGCGCGCCTCGGCCGTGGCCCGATCCCAGTCATCCTCCGGGAAGCCGACGGGCCAGCTGAAGTTCATCTTGCAGTCGTTCCTGAGGCCGCCCGAGGAGAACTGGTTCCTGTCGAGGAGCGCCAGCCTGAGTCCGGGCCTGCGATCGAGGAGCGAGAAGGCGGCCCCGAGGCCGGCGGGCCCCGTCCCTATGATGACGACGTCGTAGTGTTCCATGCCGGTTCCGCATTCTATACGAGCGGCGGCGCCGAGGCTAGGGCTTGGGCTTGGCGTGCCGCCTCGCGGCTTCCTTGGCGAGGGCCTTGACCTGGCCCCTGGCCTCCGAGGCGATGACGGAGCCGACGACGGCCTGTAGGCCGGGTACCGGGCGCCGTAGGCCGGGCCGGTTATAATAGCGAACGAAGGTCATGGGCCTGCCGCGTACCGTCACCTCCTCGAAGTAGAAGGAGTTGACGTGCTCGTACTCGGCCCCGTCGAGGCTCTCCACGAGGCGGGAGCGGACGCCGACGGCCCCTCCGGGCAGCGCATCGACGGTGGACTCGAAGACCGACTCGAAGGCCACCGATATGAAGAGGAAATCGAGCCCGGCCCGATACCGTAGCAGGGAGGCCGATCCGTCGACGCCGAGGACCTCGACGCCCAGTATCCTGGGCATGAAGCGGGGATAGGAGGGAAAGTCGGCCGCTACGGCGGCGAGGCGATCGAGCGGGATATCGTAGACGGCCGCCACGTCGGCGTAGCCCGAGAGCCTTGGTTCCCCTCCGTCCGCGGCCTCGAAGGCGTAGTAGGCGGAGTCGAGCAGCTCCGGCGCGCCGACTAGCCGCTCGAGGTCCAGCCCATCGGGGATTCCGTACAGGTACCGCGCCGCGGAGGGATGCCCCTCGGCAGAGGCGGGGCCGAAGGCGGCGAGGAGGCCGAAGGCGGCGACGAGCCATGCCGCGGAGAAGCCCGCGCGGCGGGGCCGCGGGCGGGAGCGTAGCGGTCTCATGTCGCGCTAGTGCCTGGATTCCGTTCGCTCGGGGCCGTGGGGCAGGCTCGGCGCGACGAGGCGACGGCCGAGGCGCCTGGCGGCCTCCTTGGCGACGGCGTTGACCTGGCCCTTGCCCTCGGGCGCCGCGAAGAACTGGACCACCTGGAGCATCCCGAAGCCCGGGTTGCGAATGCCGGGGCGGGAGAAGTACCGGACGAAGGCCATCTCCCGGCCGCCGACGGTCACCGGGGCTACGAAGAACGACGAGAAATGCTCGAAGACCGAGCCGTCCAGGCTCTGCACGAGGCGGGTGCGGGTGCCGCGAGAGCCGTCGAGGAAGGTCTGGACGGTGACATCCTCTATCGCGTCGTAGGAGACCTCTATGCCGAGGAAGCGTATGCCCGTCGTATAGCGGACCCTGTAGACGGAACCCCAGGCGCTCTCGATCTCGGCCCCCAGGATACGCGGCGAGAAGGTCGGGTACGACGGTATGTCGAGCAGCACGTCCCAGAGCGCATCGACGGGCAGGTCGTAGACGGCGTGGAACTCGGCGTAGCCGCCGAGGCGCCGCTCGCCGCTCGCCTTGTCGTCGTAGACGTAGTAGGTCGTCCCGACGAGCCTCGGCGAATGGACCAGGGCCTCGAGCCTCACCCCTCCGGGGACGCCGAAGAGATACTCCCTCGTCGTCTCCTCGGGCAGGCCCGGCAGGCGAGTCGAGGCGGGGATCTCAGGCGTCGTGGCCGCGGGAGGCGAGGGCGTCGACGGGGAAGCCGTGACGGGCGCGTCCTGGGCGCTGAGCGGAACGACCGCCAGGGCGAGGAACAAGGATGCGAGCGTAAGCTCGAGGGGCAGCGTCGGTCCCGCCGACCGGGTCATTACCGGGAGTCTCCGCCGCCCAGGAGGGCGTAGACCCTGTCGAGGTCGTCCATGGAGAAGTACTCGATGACTATGGAGCCTCGCGCGCCGTCTCCCTTGATCGATACCTTGGTACCCAGGCGCCCTATGAGCTCCTGCTCTATGGTCGCCAGCTCGGGCGCGAGGGCCTTGGGCTCCGCCTTCCTGGGCGCCTTGGCGGGAGCCGCCCGACCGCCCTTATTGAAGGACGCGGCCAGGGCCTCGGCCTCGCGGACCGATATGCCCTCGTCGACGGCCCGGCGAAGGATGAGGAGCCTGTCGGCGGGGTTGAGCGCCGACAGGATGGCGCGGGCGTGGCCCGCGCTGATGGAGCCGGAGCGCAGGGCCTCCGTGGCCTCGGAGGGCAGGGACAGGAGCCTGAGCGCGTTGGCCACGGCCGGGCGGCTCTTGCCTACGCGCTCGGCCACCTGGTCCTGGGTCAGGCCCGTGGCCTCCATGAGCTGCCGGTAGGCCTCGGCCTCGTCGACGGGATTGAGGTCCTCGCGCTGGACGTTCTCTACCAGGGCCACCTCGAGGCGCTTCTCGCGGCCGTACTCCTTGACTATGACGGGCAGCTCGGCGAGCCCGGCCACCTTGGCGGCCCGCCAGCGGCGCTCGCCGGCGATGATGCGGTAGGAACCCGCGCCGTCGGCCTCGACTACCAGGGGCTGGATGACGCCGTGGCGCTTGAGCGACTCGGCCAGCTCGGCTATCGAGCCGTCGTCGAAGCGCTTGCGCGGCTGGTCGGCGCTGGGGCGCAGGCGCTCGGCGGGTACGGTCAGGATACCTCCGCCGGCCCGGACGCCGTCGTCGGCCTCCGCGCGCTCGGGGATCAGGGCCTCGAGGCCCTTGCCGAGCCCGAATTTGCTAGCCACGGGCGAGTACCTCCGTAGCCAGCCGCTCGTAGCTCTTGGCGCCTATGCAGGCCGGGTCGTAGAGGCAGACCGGCACGCCGTGGGACGGGGCCTCCGACAGGCGGACGTTGCGGGGAATGATGGTGGAGAAGACGCGATCGCCGAAGTAGCCGGAGACCTGCTGGACCACGTCCTGGGCCAGGCGCGTGCGAGAGTCGTACATGGTGAAGAGTATGCCCGCTATGGTAAGGCGCGGGTTCATGCCTTTCTGGACCAGCTGGATGGTCTGGAGGATGAGGGACAGGCCCTCGAGCGCGAAGTACTCGCACTGGAGCGGGATGAGAACCTCGTCCGAGGCCGACAGCCCGTTGAGGGTCAGGACGCCCAGGGAGGGAGGGCAGTCGATGAGGACGTAGTCGTAGGCGTCCTTGACGGGGGCCAGCGCCTGCTTGAGGTAATGGTCGCGCCCTTCCTTATCGACGAGCTCGACGGTGGCGCCGGACAGGTCTATGGACGAGGGAGCCAGGAAGAGCCGCTCCAGCTTGGTGGGCTGGATGACGTCGGCCATGGCGGCCTGCCCCGATATGACGGCGTAGGCGCCGGGGGCCTTCCTGTCTCCGCCGACGCCGCTCGTCAGGTTGGCCTGCGGGTCGAAGTCGACGAGGAGCACGCGCCTGCCCGCCTTGGCCAGGTAGGCGCCGAGGTTGATGACGGTGGTGGTCTTGCCGACCCCGCCCTTCTGGTTAACGAACACTATGGTCTTGGACATCGACCGTCCTCGGGTTTCCTAGTTTGCCGAAGGATAGCATGGAAGGCTCGCTTAGTGCTATGGTTCCGACGCTCCGGCCCGGCGGCCCGGTAGCGCGGGAGGGAGAGCGATGAGCAAGGCTACGTTCGCCGATTTCGACAAGGCCCGCGACTCGTTCAGGCGGCGGGTCGAAGCCTGGTCGGCCGCCGCCCCCGGCCTGGCCGAGGCCCAGCGGGAGCTGGCCCGCGAGCTCGGCGAGGACGACTACGAGGTGGAGACGCCCGTCGTCTACAACCGGGCCCTCGATGACATAGGCCCGGCCTCGAGGATCTCCTGGATAGTCGTGGCAGACAATCCCGGCAAGCGCGAGCAGGAGTCGGCCAACCAGCGTTACCTCGTCGGCCGCTCGGGGCTCGTCGCGGAGCGCTTCTTCGCCCGGGAGCTCGGCGTAGACTTCAGGCGCGAGGCGGTAATCATCAACAAGACGCCCGTCCACACGCCCAAGACCGCCCAGCTTCGCCGCCTCGGCCGCCTCTACCCGGAGGCGCGCGCCGTCCTCGACGACAGCCAGCGCTTCATGGCCTCGCTCGTGCCCCTCTTCCAGGCCTGCTTCGGCGCAAGGGTCTGGGTGATGGGACTATCGGAGCTCAGGCCCAAGGGCCTCTTCGAACCCTGGCGCCTGGCCCTCGAAGGCGAGTACCGGAACGCGGGAGCCGAGGCCGCAAGGGGGCTCTACGGCTACAACCATTTCTCCATGGGTAGCTTCGCCACCGACCTGGCTAGGCGACGGCGCCCCGGCGAGTCCACCGTCGACGCGGTTCTGCGTATAGGGGAAGAGAACCGCCCGAGGCTCCTTCCCTTATAGGCGCTTTTCCTTTACTATTCCGCTCAGGCATCAATCACCCCCGGAGTACGTCCCATGATTCGCTTCCACCATACGCGCAACCGCCTCCCAGCCCTCTCCGCCCGAGCCGTGCTTATGGCCGCGCTCGCCACCATGGCCTTGGCCGCGGTCGCCGCGCCCCGTGCCGCCGCGCAGGCCAAGCCGACGGCCGCTCCCGTCCTGGCGGGAGCCTCCGACGGGCTCTACCGCCTGGACGGCCCCCTCGGCGCCCCGAGGGCGACGAGGATCCTCGGCGGCACCGACGTACGCAAGATAGTCAAGGCGGGCGACGCCTACTTCCTGCTCACGGGCCGGGGCGTGCTCCGGAGCGCTGACCTGGTGAGCTTCGAGGAACGCAACGCAGGCCTACCCATCAAGACGCTCAAGACCTTCCTGGACGGCCGGAAGGGCTTCGCCAAGGAGATCCAGGAGCTCAAGGACCTCGAGGCCGACCCCTACGATCCCCTGACCCTCGTCACCTGCACCAAGGACGCGGTCTACCAGACCAAGGACGGCGGCCTGTCCTGGAAGTCCGCGGGCTCTCCCGCGCCGCAGCCCGGCCTCAAGGCCGTGGCCGTCACGAGCCGCCCGCGACCGACGCTCTTCGCCTCGCACGCGATCAAGGGCCCCTTCGCCAAGGCCGGAGACGCCGCGTGGCGCGAGATAGGCGGCGAGCTCGGGAGGAGCGACCCCGCGGCCAGCCCCGACGAGGTGTCGGACATAGTCGTCGAGGCCCGGGACGACGGCCCGGTCGTCTGGGCGGCCAACTCCTTCCTGCCTCGGCTCTACCGCTACGACTTCGGCCGGGCCGCCTTCGACCTGGCCTACGCGGAGAAGGCGGACTTCGCCGCCTTCGACTCGCTCTGCCCGGCCTCGGGCCTCCTCTTCGTCACCGACGGGGAGGTACGTCGCTATACGCCGGGCGCCGCCTCGGCCTCGCAGGCCAAGTCGGAGACCGCCGCCGCCAAGGCCGCCGCCGCCGCCGTGGGCGGCCAGCTCCTATCGCTGCGAATACCGAGCGGAACCGACGGGGCGGCCGTCGGCCTCTCCGAGCTCTGGCTCGTCTCCTTCAAGGACGAGAAGCCCTACCGCGCGGCGGCCGACGGCCGGCACGGCATCTACCTGCAGACGGGCTTCGTCGTCAGGCCCGAGTCCCGCGCCAAGTACGACGAATTCCTCACCGGCAGGGGACTCGACACCATAGTCGTCGACCTCAAGGACGACCACGGCAGGCTGCGCTACGAGTCGCGCGACCCCCTGGTCCGTTCCATAGGGCGTTCCTCGAACCCCCTGGACGTCGAGGGCTTCGTCACGGAGATGAAGGCCAAGGGCCGCTACCTCGTTGCTCGCATCGTCGTCTTCAAGGACCAGCGCCTCTACGAGCACGCGGGCGGCGCCTACGCCGTCTGGGACGGCCGCGAGGACGGCCCCTGGCGCGGCTACGAGCTCGAGGAGCGGGAGGAGCCCATACCCGTCCCGGAGGGAGCCCCTCCCTCGACGGCCGCCCCCGCGACCAGGCGCGTCTCGGCGCGCAAGTATTACGGCGAGTACTGGGTGGACCCGTACTGCGAGAAGGTATGGGAATACAACGTGGCCATAGCCAGGGAGATAGTGGCCCGGGGCTTCGACGAGGTGCAGTTCGATTACATACGCTTCCCGACCGACGGGGCCAACCTCGGTGACGCCCGCTACCGCTGGAAGGACCCGGGCATGGACATGGAGAGCGCCCTCATGTCCTTCCTCTCCTACGCGCGGGCCGGCATAGCGGCGCCCATCAGCATAGACATCTACGGGGCCAACGGCTGGTACCGCTCGGGCGTCCGCACCGGGCAGGACGTGGAGCTCCTGTCGCGCTACGTCGACGCTATCTGCCCGATGTTCTATCCCTCGCACTTCGAGCAGCGCTTCATGGCCTTCGAGCCGGCGGTGCTGCGGCCTTATCGCATCTACCGACTCGGCACGCTACGGAACGCCTACATAGCCCGCAAGAAGACGGTCATCCGGCCCTACGCCCAGGCCTTCTTCCTCAACGTGCGCTACGACCGCGAGTACTACAACCCGACCTACGTCTCGCTCCAGGTGGAAGGCGTCCGGGACGCCACCAACGAGGGCCTCCTCTTCTGGAACAACTCGGGGCGCTACGACGACATACCCTTCGTGCCCCGGGGCCCGGATCGCCGCATCGTCTCCAAGGCCGTGAGCGCCATCAGCGCCGCCGGTACTCCCGGCGCGACAGGCGCCGCCGGTCCCGGTACGACCGGAGCCGGCGGCATCCTGGACTAAGGCGCCCGGCGGCCCTTCGGCCTCAGTACCCCAGCGACTCCCCGACGATGAGCACCGTGAAGTCGGTGCCCATGGGCCGCTTGCGGAGTATCTGGTAGG
>CAZNNA010000038.1:0-16274 GCA_964573825.1 uncultured Treponemataceae bacterium | reverse complement strand
AATTTGGCCTCCTCCTGAGCCAGCTCGTCCATGATGCGAGCGCGGTTCTCCGCGAGCTCGGGGTAGGCCCCGGACAGCAGGTCGATGACGACCGCGGCGGGCTTACCGAGGAAGCTCCCCTCTATGCCCAGCTTGCGGCCGTGTCGCACGGCGCGGCGTATGAGGCGCCTGAGCACGTAGCCGGCCCCGACGTTGGAGGGAGAGACGCCCTTGGGATCGCCGATGATCATGGTGGAGGAGCGTACGTGGTCGGCTATGATGCGCACGGACGGGTCCTTGGCCGCGTCGGTCCCGTAGGCGTAGCCCGACACCGCCTCGATGGCGGCTATTACGGGCTTGAAGCACTCGGTCTGGTAGACGCTCGTCTTGCCGTTGAGGACGGTCACGGTGCGCTCGAGGCCCATGCCCGTGTCGACGTTCTGCTTGGGCAGCTTCAGGAGCGTCCGCTCGTCGACGCGGTTGAACTGCATGAAGACGTTATTCCAGATCTCCATCCAGTTGGCGGGGTCGGTACCCTTGTTGGAGCCCGCGGGCGGTAGCCCCTCTCCGACCCAGTAGAATATCTCGGTATCGGGGCCGCAGGGGCCCGTGGGCCCGGCGGCCCACCAGTTGTCGCTCGCCGGTAGGTAGGCTATGCGATCCTCGGGAACGCCGGCGGCCTTCCAGTAGCCCGCCGACTCGTCGTCGCGCGGGGCGTTCTCGTCGCCCTTGAAGACGGTCACCGACAGCATGCGCGGATCGAGGGCGAGCCAGCCGGGCGAGGTCAGGAACTCCCAGGAGTAGGCTATGGAGTCCTTCTTGAAGTAGTCGCCGAGCGACCAGTTGCCGAGCATCTCGAAGCAGGTCAGGTGAGCGGGATCGCCGACCTCGTCGATGTCGCCCGTGCGGACGCACTTCTGGTAGTCCACGAGCCGGGCGCCCGCGGGATGGGGCTCTCCGAGCAGGTAGGGCACCAGGGGATGCATGCCTGCCGTCGTGAAGAGGACGGTAGGATCGTTCTCCGGGATGAGGGACTTGCCGGAGATGACGGCATGATTCTTCGACTTGAAGAAATCCAGGTATTTCGAGCGTAGCTGGTCGGGGCTTATCATAGTAGGTCGATACTACTAACGCGGCGCGCCCGTGGTCAATCGGCGCGAAGCCGTCGCATCGCCGTCGTCGCCGTCGTCGCCATCGTCGCCGTCGCGCCGACGACGTCGGGTCGACGCCTACTCCTGGTCGGGGTGGCGCTCGCGTATATCGTGGATGCGCGGCAGAACGTCGAAGAAGGCGTCGACGAACTCGGGGTCGAACTTCGTGCCGGCCATGGAACGCATCTCGGCCAGGACGGCATCCTCGTCCCAGGCCTCCTTGTACACGCGACGGGACATGAGCGCGTCGTAGACGTCCGCTATGGCCACGATGCGTCCCCAGAGAGGTATCTCATCGCCCTTGCGCTTGAGCGCGCGTCCCTCGGCGTCGGTCCGGAGCGCCTCGCCGCTCACAGGGTCCACCCAGCCGGGATAGCCCGTGCCGTCCCAGTTCTCGTGGTGGGTCAGGGCGACCTCCGCCGCTATGGTATCGAAGTCCGACTGGGGATCGTCGAAGAGCCGCGCGCCGGAGCAGGTGTGCGTCTGCATGATGGCGTACTCCTCCGGGGTGAATTTGGCGGGCTTCTTGAGGATGATGTCGCTGATGGCCACCTTGCCCACGTCGTGGAGCATGGCCGCTAGCTTGAGGAGGTCCTTGTTCTTGTCTAGCTCCGACTTCTCGACGCCCTTCTTGTAGGCCCAGCGCTCGTATATCTCGATAGCGTAACCGGCGACGCGATTGACGTGCGCGCCGGTCTCCTTGGGGTCGCGAAGCTCGGCCATGCGTATCATGCGTATGATCATGGCGCGGGTCATGTAGGCGCGCTGCAGGGCCACGGTCGCGTTAGCGGCGAAGTGGGTCACGAGGGACTCGTCCTGCCTGGAGAAGGCTACGACCCGCCCGTCCGAGTCCATGGCGTTTATTATCTGGATGACTCCCAGCACGACGTTATTCTGGGTCTTGAGCGGCACGGTCAGCATGGAGGTGGTCTTGTAGCTGACCTTGGCGTCGTAGGAGGTGTTGTAGCTGAAGGGCATGCCGGGCGGCAGGTCGTAGACGTCAGGTATGTTGAGGAGCTCGCCGGTCATGGCCACGTAGCCCGATATGCTCTTCTCGTTGATAGGGATGCTGAAGTGCGGGTAGGCCTGCTTCTCCCCGGGCGGCAGGCTCCGCTGCTTGGTATCGTTATGGGCGAACTTGATGGCTATCTCGTCGCCTTCCTTGACGTAGATGGAGCCGGCATCCGCGTTGACGACGCGGCGGGCCTCGTAGAGCACGCGCTCGAGGAGGATATCGTAGTCCCGAATCTTGTTGAGCTCGGAATCGATCCGAATGATCTGCTGAACCTCGTCGACCTCGGGCGCCATCCAATAACCTCCAGCCACCTAGTATATCCTATCGACCGTGTCGCGTCGATGTATAGCGCAAAAAGAACCGCGGCGCCGACGGACCGGGACCGGGCTTTGACACGGCGGCCGGGCGGACGGTATGTTCTAGCCGATCGGAGGCTGCCCATGATACACGCGATAGACGACAAGGTACCGAGCATAGCCGAGGGCTCGTTCGTGGCCTGGAACGCCGAGGTCGCCGGCGACGTGACCATAGGCAAGGACGCCTCGGTCTGGTTCGGTACCACCGTCCGCGCCGACATCGCGCCGGTCAGCATAGGCGAGGGCTCCAACCTCCAGGACGGCGTCGTGGTCCACGTCAACGCCGGCCAGCCCTGCGTGGTAGGCGACCGCGTCACCGTGGGTCATCGCGCCATCATCCACGGATGCGTCATCGGCGACGACTGCCTCGTCGGCATGGGCGCCATACTCCTCAACGGATCGGAGATAGGCGCCGGCTCCATCGTGGGCGCGGGAGCCCTCGTGACGCAGGGCAAGCGCTTCCCGCCTCGCTCCCTCGTGATGGGCAGCCCCGCCCGCCTCATCCGCGAGGTCGGCGACGAGGAGTACGCGCACAACCTCGCCAACGCCCGGGAGTACGTAGCGCTCTCCAAGAAGGCCGCGGCCTACCGTCGGATAGACGGCTAGCCCGACGCCTTCGCCCTTGCGCTAGGGCCTTGGTCGTTCTATCATTGGCGGCATGGACGAAAACGGAGACGGCGCCCCCGGTCCTTCCGACGGCGCCCTCGGCTCTCCCGCCGAGGCCAAGCAGTCGCTCTTCGGCAAGAAGGTGTTCTTCCTGAACCCGCCGGGCGTCATAGGCGACGTCGCGGCGGCGCTCTCGGAGGCCGAATTCGAGGTCTACTCGACGCGCGACCACGCCAAGCTTGCCCGCTACCTGCGCAAGGAACCCGAGTGCCTAACCTTCGTCAACATCGACGAGGGCGCCGACGAGGGCGTCTGGCGCTCCTGGATCAAATCCATACGGGAGGACGAGGCCTCCCGGGGCGCCGCCTTCGGCGTCATAACGATGCTCGACGACGAGGCCAAGCGCGGCTTCTACCTCATGGAGATGGGCGTCGAGTGCGGCTTCATAGTCGTCAAGATAGGCGTGGCAAAGACTACCGAGATAGTCCTGAAGATGCTCGACGCCAACGAGGCCCGCGGCCGCAGGCGCTACGTCCGGGCGGCCTGCCCGCCGGACGCCACGGAATTCAGCTGCAAGACCGACGAGGGCCTGCACCGGGGCTGGATCAAGGACCTGAGCTCCGTGGGCATGTCGGTGGCTTTCTCCGACGGATCGACGCTCAGGGCAGGGACCCGCCTCAAGGACCTGCAGCTCATACTCAAGGGCGTCCGCGTACTCGTGAACGGCGTCGTCGTGGGAGCCCACGAGGCGCCGGGCGTGGGCTCCATGTCGGTCGTCATGTTCGAGCCCGCCAGCGTCAACGAGGAGAAGCGCGCCAAGCTGCGCGCCTTCATACGCAAGACCCTGCAGGCTACCATGGATAGGGCCCTCGAGCTCGCCTAGGGCTGCGCCCGCCCCTGAGCCCGAGAACCGACCCCGGGTCGCCAGAGGTCCGGCGCTAGGCCTCGGGCTTACGCCTAGGCTTCGAGGGGCGGGGCTTAGGCGCGCCGGCTCCGTCCTCGCTTCCCTTGGGTTGGCTAGGCTTGCCCTTAGCCGCGTACGGCTTGGCGCCGTAGGGCCTTGCCCCGAATGGCTTGGGCCCGTAGCGCTTGGGACCGCCGGGCCCCTTGGCCCCGCCGGGTCCGCCCTTGGGCGTGGCGATGCGTATGGGAGGGCCTCGATGCTTCCGGGCCTCGGCTATGGCCTTCTCCGCGGCCTCGAAGGGCACGCTCGCGAAGGAGAAGCGCTCCAGGACCTCGATATCGTCGACGAGGCGATCAGGCAATCCGGTCAGGCGCTTGACTACCTCGGCTACGTCCTTGGGCCAGGCGCCGTCTGCCTTGCCGATGCCGACGTAGAGCCGCGCGGTGGCGGCCTGATCGACTGACACGTCACGGACCTCGCCGTAGCGCTTGGGGTCCAGGTCGCCCGAGTAGGCCGCCGCCGCGAGCGCTGCCAGAGCCTCGCGGGGTTTCATGAGGGCCAGGAGCTCGTCGGCTAGCGAGTAGAAGGCCTTGGCTCGCGCCGCGTCGCGCGGCTTCGGGGCCTCGGCGATCGCGACGTCGGGAGCATCCTCGCCCCCCGCCTCTTCAGGCGCCGCCTCTTCGAGCGCCGCATCCGCGGTAACCGCAGCCTCGGCCCCCGTATCCCCGGGCTCCGTATCCTCGGGCTGATCCTCGAGCGCCAGGCCCAGTATCTCGCGGGCCGCGTCGGCCGCCTTGGCCTTGATGCGGGAGCGCTTGGCCTCTATCACGTCGCCGACCGTCGGCACCGAGCCCTTGTGGAGCCCGTCACCCGAGGCGCGCCTGAGCGCGAAGAGCCTACGGTACTCCTCCGGCGTCACGAAGGTAATGGCCGTACCCTTGTTGCCCGCTCGGCCCGTACGGCCGATGCGGTGCGTATAGGACTCTGGGTCGAAGGGCAGGTTGAAGTTGACCACGTGGGTCAGGCGGTCGACGTCGATGCCGCGGGCGGCCACGTCGGTGGCCACGAGTATGAGCGTCTTCTTCTCGCGGAAGCGCCGGAGGGTACGCTCGCGCATGTCCTGGGAGACGTCGCCGTGCAGGGCCTCGGCCGCGTAGCCGCGCTCCGACAGCGCGCGGGCTACCGCGTCGGTCTCTATCTTGGTATGGCAGAAGACGAGGCCGTAGAACTCGTCCTCGGAGTCTACGATGCGGCAGAGGGCCTCGAGCTTGTCGCGTTCCCTGACCTCGAGCCATATCTGGTCGGTCAGCCCCGCCTGTACCGGGTTGGTCGTATCCTCGACCGTCTCGAACGAGCCGAGGCGCTCCTTGGCTATGCGCACGATCTGGTAGGGCATGGTGGCGGAGAACAGCACCACGCGGCGATCGGGATTGGCCGCGTCCATGACCTTCTCGATGTCCTCGATGAAGCCCATGTCGAGCATCTCGTCGGCCTCGTCGAGCACGAGCCACTCGAGCCCCGACAGGTCGAGGGTCTTGCGCTCGAGGTGGTCGAGCACGCGCCCCGGCGTGCCTACGACGATGTCGACGCCGCGCGCCAGGCGCCTGAGCTGCTCGCCCATGGAGGCCCCGCCGTAGACCGTGGCGATGCGCGGCGCGGCGCCCGAGACGAAGCTGGCTATCTCGCCCGAGACCTGGAGCGCCAGCTCGCGCGTCGGTACGAGTATCAGCGCGCGGACGCGCTTGCCGGGCTCGGCAAGCCGCTCGACGAGGGGCAGGCCGAAGGCGGCGGTCTTGCCGGTACCCGTGCGCGCGCGGGCCACGAGGTGGGCGGAACCCTCGAGGAGCCGGGGGATGGCCAGGGCTTGGATGGGCGTGGGCTCCTCGAAGCCCTTGCGGGCGAGGGCCTCGAGAACCGGGGAGGAGAAGCCGAAATCGGCGAAAGTCTGTGAGGGCATCGGTGTCCTTATGCAGTGAGGCAAACGTGACTCGAGGGGGCGGGTCTTCGGCGCGATGCGCGGCGATGATGGGAAGCCGGTCCCGAGGGAGTTCCTTAGTATACAGCGCGACGAGCGGGAGCGTCCAGACGATAGCGGCAGGGCTGACGATAAGGCTAAACCGCGCGCTCGTTTAGCCGAAATTCTAGGCATGGACGCTACCGGCGTCGATCGGAGGATGAGGATGAAGACATTCGCGATCAAGAGCACCGATCGCACCCCCTCGGTGCTGGAGCTCGTCAACGAGATCGAGGACGGTTTCGTCGTACGCATCGTACGCCACCGCGAGGATTGGGACGACGTCAGCGAGGAGTTCATGACCCGAGAGCTCTTCGAGACCTGCGTGCGCACGGGCTATATCTACGAGATGTCAGCATAAGCGTTAGGGGCCCAGGAGGCCGCCCAGGCCGCGGGCCCCCGTCCTACACGTTCACCGTCCTACACGTTCCCTCCTAACGCCTAGCCCGCCCCCCCGATCCCTGCCGCGATACGCACGGCGACGCATTAACCAATGCCTCATCGGAAACGAGCCTGCGGGAAACCGACGTTGCTTCACGCGCGGCCCTTTCCATGCTATCGTATCCGGCGCCGCAGCGATGCGAGGAGGAACCGTGCACGATCCAGACGCCCTATACAGGCTAGCCCGCTCCCGCGACGGGAAGAAGCTCATAGCCCGCTGGTACGGCGAGACGCGCGTCCAGTCGGAGACGACCCGCTGGGAGCGGCTCGTGGAGCGAACCCTGGCCGCCGGCGACCCTGGCGAGGCGGCCCTGGTCTCCGGCCCGGGACGCACCGAGCTAGGGGGAAACCACACCGACCATAACGAGGGCCGGGTACTCTGCGCGGCCGTGCACCTGGACGCCCTGGCCTGCGTCGTGCCGAGGGACGACCTTTCCGTCGAGCTGTCGTCGGAAGGCTGGGACGAGCCCTTCCGCCTGGACCTCGGCGACCTCGAGCCCAAGCCCGCCGAGCGCGGCCGTCCCGAGGCCCTGATACGCGGCGTGGCCGCGGCCGTGGCGCGGCGCGGCGGCATGATAGGCGGCTTCTCCGGCCGCATGACCTCCTCGGTACCGGCCGGCTCGGGCCTCTCGAGCTCGGCGGCCGTAGAGCTGCTCTTCGGCCAGATCCAGAACGCGCTCTACAACCAGGGTCGCCTGCCGCCCGCCGAGCTCGCCATGGCGGGCCGCGAGGCGGAGAACCTCTACTTCGGCAAGCCCTGCGGCCTCATGGACCAGATGGCCTCGGCCCTAGGCGGCATATCGGCGATAGACTTCGGGCGGCCCGACAAGCCGCGCTGGTCGCGCATAGCCTTCGACTTCGAGAAGGCCGGCTACGCGCTGGCCATCGTGCGCACGGGAGGGGACCACGCCGACCTGACCGAGGAGTACGCCGCCATACCCTCGGAGATGCGCGAGGTAGCCGAGATCTTCGGCCTACCGAGCCTCCGTCGCCTCGGCATGGACAAGATCATACGCAAGTCGGCGGAGATACGGGAGAAGGCGGGCGACCGAGCCCTCCTGCGAGCCATGCATTTCGCCGAGGAGAACGAGCGGGCGGACCAGATGGCCGAGGCCCTGGACGAGGGGCGCCTCAAGCGCTACCTCAAGCTCGTCAAGCGTTCCGGCGACTCCTCCTGGCGCCTGCTCCAGAACGTGGTGCGCCCCGGCGCCACCAAGGACCAGCCCCTGGCCGTGGCCCTGGAGCTGTCCAAGGCCTTCCTGCGAAAGGACGGCGTCGCCCGCGTGCACGGGGGCGGCTTCGCGGGTACCATACAGGCCTACGTGCGCGTCGACCAGGCCGAGGAGTACGCCGACTTCATGGACGCCCGCTTCGGCGAGGGCGCGACGACCATACTGCACATTAGGCCCGACGGGGCCGGAGAGGCATAATAATGAGCGACAAGAAAGACGGCTTTAAGAGCTACATGGGGCTGACCTTCCTCATCGGCTTCGGGTTCTTCACGATGGGGCTCATGGACCCGCTCTACGATACGTACCTGCCGGACTTCCTCGGCCGGTATCTATCGTCCAAGACCCTCGTGGCCGCGGTCATGACGCTGGACAACGTACTCCAGCTCTTCCTCATACCCATCGTGGCGATATGGAGCGACCGGACGAGGACGCGCATCGGCAGGCGCATGCCCTTCATCCTCGTGATGCTCCCGGCCTCGGCCGTCTTCTTCGGCCTCATACCCTGGGCGGCCGGCGTCTCGCTCGCGGCCCTCATCGTCATCATATTCATGCTCAACGTCTTCAAGACGAGCGTCCGCGGCCCCGTCGTAGCCCTGATGCCCGATACCATTCCCGGCGAGTACCGCTCCGAGGCCAACGGCGTCATCAACACCATGGGCGGCGTCGGCACCATCATAGGCACCCTGGCCCTGGCGCGGCTCATGGACCTGGACATAGTACTGCCCGTCATAGGCCGCACCAAGGACGTCCTGCCCTTCCCCATCGCCAGCGTCTTCGTGATCCTGGCGGTACTCGTGCTCTTCCTCTTCGTGCGCGAGCGCAACCACGACGGCGAGGCGGCCCAGGAACGCGTACCGGTCATAGCGTCCATCAAGGCCGTGGTCGCCCAGAAGGACAAGAGCGCCCTCTACGTGCTCGTATCGCTCTTCCTGTGGTTCTCCGCCCATGGCGGCGTCGTCCTTTGGCTAGGCGTCTACCTTAAGGACGTGCTCGGCGCTACGCCCGGCCAGATGGGCCTGCCCCAGGGCGTGGCCGGCATCTCCTACGCCCTGGCGGCCATTCCCATGGGCTACCTGGCCCACCGGCTCGGCCGCCGCAAGGTCATCCGAGGCTGCCTCGTCGGCCTCTTCTCCCTGACCGGCCTCTTCACCGTCATAAACATCGTGGGGCCGTCGCTCGGTCTCTCCGGCTCGACCGGCCTCTACCTCTTCCTGGCGCTCATGCTTGTCTACGGCGTCTTCTGGGGTTCCGTAATAACCAACTCCTTCCCCATGCTCTGGCAGATGTCCACCTTCGGTAACATAGGCATCTTCACGGGCCTCTACTACACCTTCTCCCAGACCGCGAACATCCTGGCGCCCCCCGTCACCGGTCTCATCATGGACATCGCCAAGGCCCTGGGCGTGCCCCTGCAGTACCAGTACACCGGCGTCTTCGCCTTCGCCTGCGCGCTGCAGATAGCGGCCTTCCTGGTCATGGCCCGCGTCCGCAAGGGCGAGCCCGGCGACGCCGCGGACGCACAGGTAAAGGCCTAGTGCGCTGGGCCCTCGTCCCATCGGGGGGCGGGGCCCGCGGCCTCGCCCGGGCCCGCGGCTACAGGCGCATCCTGGCCTCCGACGTGTCGCCCTTCGGACGGTCGGAACCGGGGAGCCTCGACAAGGCCATGGGGCTCCTCCTCCGCTGCTTCGACGTGTCCGCCGAGAAGGCCCTGGCATCCACGGCCGAACTGGCCGAGCTCGTGATCACCGTGCGGAGCGATCGGGCGGCCTTCGACTTCAGCCAACCGCTCTCCGCGGTGGAGCTCGGGGAACGAGCCGCCAGGGAATCTGCCAGGGGACTCGACCGTTTCTTCTCCCGGGGGCCTTCCCGCGCGGCGACGCTTTTGGGTAGGCTCTGGCCATGGAAGCCTTCGACAGATCGATAGCGGCCCTGCTCGCGTCCTACGCCGAGGCCGGCGGCATGAACCACCGTACGGACAAGAACCTGCCCTCCAAGGAGGCCGTCCACGCCATCGTGGCCGACCTCGAGACGCTGGCCTTTCCCGGCTACCGCCAGGAGGACGGCATAGACGACGCCAACGCCGCCTTCGTCGTGGGCGAGCTGGCTCATCGCTGCGCGCGGGCCTTGATCGACGAGACGACGCGGAGCCTCGAGTACGGCCGCCGCGTCTCGGGCAGGCCCGACTGCCCGGCCTCCTGCAGGCTCGAGGCCATGCGCCTCGTCCAGGATTTCTTCGAGGAGATCCCGGCCGTCCGCAGGCTCCTCATGACCGACGTCATGGCCGCCTACGACGGGGACCCGGCCGCCAAGTCGACCGAGGAGGTCATACTATCCTACCCCGGCCTCGAGGCGCTGACGGTTCACCGCTTCGCCCACGCCCTTTGGACGCGAGGCATCCCGCTGATACCGCGCATCATGAGCGAGCACGTGCACGCCAGGACGGGCATAGACATCCATCCCGGAGCGACCATCGGCGAGCGTTTCTTCATAGACCACGGGACGGGCGTCGTCATAGGCGAGACGGCTATCATAGGGCGGGGCGTCAAGGTGTACCAGGGCGTCACCATCGGGGCCCTGAGCGTCCGCAAGGCCGAGGGCGACCGCAAGCGACATCCCACCATAGGCGACGGCGTGACCATCTACGCGGGCGCCACCATCCTGGGCGGGGAGACGGTCATAGGCGAGGGCTGCGTCATCGGAGGCAACGTCTGGCTGACGGAGTCGCTGCCCCCGGGCGCGCGGATCTACGTCAAGGGCGGAGACAGCGTCGTCGAGCGCCGCGCCTAGCGGTCGAAGAGTATGACGCGGCCGTCGTCGCGCCGCTTGATCTCGTCGAGGTAGGCCTCCTCCTCGCGCTCCACCGAGGAGGCGAGCGTACCGGCTATGCGCTTCAGGAGCACCTTGCCGGTCTGGGCGAAGAAGAAAATCTTGCGGGGCAGTATGCCGCCCGTATCGTTGGCCACGACGGGCAGGTTCTCCTTCTTGAGGAAGGCCAGGGCGAAGTCCACGTTGCCCTTTGGTATCTTGGTCGGGCCGCTCGCCAGGCGCAGCACCGAGGCGCCGCCGAAGACCTTGGCCACGAGATCGGGCTTGCGCGAGCCGGCCTTGAGGAGCTCGTTGTAGAGGAGCTCTATGGCGAACATACCGTACTTGGCGTTGGGGCTACGGACCAGGTCCTCGTCCTCGAGGTCGCCGGGCAGCATGAAATGGTTGATGCCGCCCTGCCTGAGCCGGGCGTCCCAGAGCGCCACCGATACGCAGGAGCCGAGCACCGTGGCTATGATGATGTCCTCGCCGGACACGTGGTACTCGCCGGGATGTATGGTGACGATGTCCTGCTCGAAGCGACTCAGCTTATGCGTGTACAACCAGATACTCCCGGCGAGGGGCCCCGATGGCCGTCAGAAGAGCGTCACGTCGCCGGAGTCGGCCGACGTGTCCTCGACCTCCGCCCCGACCGAGGCGACGCGGGCGGCGGTCTGCTTATGGGCGAAGATGGTGAAGCGGTCGACGATGGCCTTGAGCCGCGCGCTGTGGATCTCCGAGGCGGGAGGCTCGCCGCCCTCGGGCAGGGAGGCGTCGGCGTACGACCTGAGCGCGTCGCGCATCTGCTCCAGCTCGCCGGCCAGCGTCCCGACGCGAGCCGTCGAGTCGGAGGCCTCCGCCATGGCCTTGGAGAAGCTCTCGGAGAACGGGCGGAAGTCGGCCTCGGTCTGCCAGAGACGGCTCCGGGAATCGAGTATGCGATAGTACTCCGCTCGAAGGCTGGAGGTCTCGGTCCGGAGCACGACGAGGCTCTCCTCGGCGCCGGCTAGGTAATCGGCCATGCCCGTGGACAGGGCCTTGGCGAAGGATCGCGTGACGGCGCCGGCCGCCGAGACGTCCTCGGTCAGGCGTTCCGTTAGGTCCATCATGCCGCCGACCGTGTTGGAGACTATGGAGAGCGCCTTGTTGCGGGCCGTCTCTATGCGCGAGGCGGTCACGATGCTCTTGAAGCGCGTCAGTATGGCGTTCATCTCTTTAAAACGTTCGTCCAGG
Organism: uncultured Treponemataceae bacterium; assembly: GCA_964573825.1. Lineage (GTDB taxonomy): Bacteria > Spirochaetota > Spirochaetia > Treponematales > UBA12059 > SZUA-370. The sequence goes on along the minus strand of CAZNNA010000038.1, from coordinate 4,538 downwards.
CGGCTGACGCCCTCGGAGATGGCCGAGGCCTCGGTTATGGCCTGTTCCTTGGCCCGGATATAGGCCTCCGTCCGGCTATCGAAATTCGATGAGGTAGTCGCCTCGCCTCGCTTGGCGATGAGCCCTTGCCTGGAGGCCTCGACCTCGTCCATGACGGCGTCGACGCCGGAAATGGCGGCGGAGAAGCGCGCCAGGCTCGAGCGGACCTGACCGGCGACGTCGTCGAGCAGGGAAGCGGAGAGCCGCGTTATGGCGATGAGGAAGGCGCTTTCCTCGTCCGGGCCTATGAGTTCCTGGGCCGAGGAGCTCGAATCGGGCTCGGCGGCCTTGAGCGATAGGCGCACGTGATCGAGCGACTGCCTGATGATGTCCTGGAGCTGGACCTCCTGCATAATGGAGGAGATAGGGGACCGCACGCTCGAGGCGCGGTCGGCGAGCACGCTGAGGTCGTGCGCGGCCGTGTCCACCTCGCGGTCCATGGCGCCGAAGCCGCTTTCCAGGGCTGCCTTGGCCGTCTCGAAGAAGCTCTCCTGGGCCGCGGAAAGCACGCCGAGGGTCTCCTTGAGCGCAGCCAGCCGCTCGAGGAGCGCGCTCCCGGCAGCCGACAGGTCGTCGGCATGGCGTATCGTGCGCCCGGACAGGCGCTTGAGCTCGTCGGTGATGACGGAGAAGGCCCGGCCGGCCGTGCCAGACTTCAGGGCGACGGTCATGGCGTTGATGGAGACGATCTCCATCTCCTCGGAATCGGCGCGAATGCGGGCGATGATGTCCTCGAGCTGGGAGAGGCTGCCTATGCCGTCGTCGACGCCGGACAGGAAGCCTCCCTCGACGCGAGCGGCGCGCTCGAAGAACTGCGTCGCCTCCTCTATGAACTCCTCCGAACGACGCTTGGCCGCCTCAGCGCTGAACCCTACGCGATGCTGCCCTAGCACCGAGGCGATGGCGGCCTCGGCCTGCTTGGCGCTCTCGTCCACGGCCGACTTGACGGTAAGGAACACCTTGCCTAGGCGGAGGTATATCGATTCGGTTTCCCGCTCGATGGCGTCGATCCTCTCGACGAGGTCGAGCACGGACGCCGTAACGGTTTGGATCATGACCTTTACTATAAGTGAAGTCGCCCCGTCGCCGCAAGGACGCGGGGCGACCCGGCGTTAGTCCATGCGGGCTAGGGACAACACGGCCGAGACATGCACGTTTACCACGGGCCCCAGGTCCAGGTCGATCCTGAGCGACTCGTCGCCCGAGTACCCCCTGACCTCATCGCCGTTGCGGAGCGTCACCACGACGAGGCCGAAGGCCTCGCCCTCGCGCATAGACGCGATATCCTTGGTCGGTATGGACACCTGGCCGAAGGGAGCGATCACCGTGAGCTTATCGCCGAGTATCCGGCCGGAGAGGCGGTCGCCCGTACGCAGGTTGACGGTCACCGAGCCGCCCGCCACCGGGACGTCATCCTTGAGGCGATAGCCTATGGCGGCCACGCGCTCCCGCGCCACGTCCACCACGATGCCCATGGACAGCTTGAAGGACACGCGAACCGCGGCGACTATCCCGGGGATGGCGTCGCCGTTCTTGAGCATGACGCGGTCGAGCCGGCCTTCCTCCTGGCCGAACTCCACCCAGAGCGCGTCGGCGGCGGGTATCGTGACCTTCTGGCCGAAGGCGCTCAACTCCACGGACTGCATGACGGCGATCCCGGCGAGGCGGGAGCCGTCGCGCATATAGAGCGCGTCGGAATCCTCGAGCCCGATAAAACCGGAGGGCGCGGCCCGGCCGAAGACGCCGATCTCGCCTATCTCGCCGCCCGAGTCGCCGTAGTCGTCCTCTATCGAGATATGGACGTACCGGGCCTTGGCCGGCTTATCGAGCCTGACCACCTGCATCTCCTCGTCCCTGAGGTCGTAGCTGCCGGCGGGATCGAGGCGGTCGGGCGAGTCGAGGCCCAGGAAGACCGTTATGCGCGCTGGCCTACCGCCGCTGCTCCCCTCGGGCCGGCTCGTGAAGGCGATGGCCGAGACCGTGGCGGGCTCGGGCAGGCCCAGGGTCACGGTGTAGGGCCGGCCGCTCGACCAGAGCGGCTCCCAGTGGCGACCCTCGTCGGCGCTGCCGTCTATGAGCATGCTCGCGTAGTTGGGCGAGGCCTCGGTGGAGAAGGCGACGACCGTGCCGCCGACCGCCTCCGCGACGAGGTTCGGCCCGAGCTCGGGCGGGTAGGCTATGGACTGGGCCCAGGCGGCGTTGGCCGCGCAGGCGAGGGCGACCGCTAGCGCGGCGGCTCGATGGATCCTGATCATTCATTCGCTCCCATGGTATAGGTAGTCCGGCCCCGCGGACCGGCATCGGCGTACGCCGCCACGCGAGGCGACCCGCGCTGCGGCTCGCGTGAGTATAGCGCGCGAGGCCCAAGCTTCCAACACGGATCGGCCGGCGTTCAGCTCATAGTCGTAGACAGCGCCAACCGTATCGCGGCTCTCCGCTTGACCTCGGTACCCGGAGCGCGTACCTTAGTACGCATGCGATTATACCGCGACCTACACCACCGCTGACGTCGCTCGGCGGCTTATTCGATACGAGGTCCTCCATGCGGCGCCAAGCGCTCGGCCTTCCCATGCGGGAAGTAATTTTTGTCATCGGAGGACCTCGATGAAAGCGAACGCCCTGATAGCTCGCGCTACCGCCTACGCCTTCTTCACTCAGTTCATACTGGTATATCCAGTGTATAACCTCGTCATCATGGCCCGAGGCGCCTCGGTCATGCAGCTTAGCATACTTCAGCTTATATGGATCCTTCCCATACTCATCCTCGAGATACCATCGGGGGCGCTGGCCGATATACTGGGGAGGAAGCCCGTAATCGTAGCGGGTAACGCGCTCAGGATAGCGGCCTACCTCGTCTGGATGATACCCGGGGGACTCGCGCCTATAGCCTTGGGGTTTATCCTTTGGGGACTCGAGGAAGCGCTCTGCTCCGGGGCTGAAGAGGCCCTGCTCTATGACGGCCTGAAAGCCTTAGGGCAGGAGCACAAGTACCTAGGGGCCTACGGTTCGATGCGCGCGGCCTCGAGCCTTGGCGTCGCCCTGGCCTCCATCCTAGGCGGCGTACTCTACGCCCGCAGCGGGAACCTCGTCCTTCCCCTGTCCGGGCTATCCCTGGCGGGCGCCATAGCGCTCGTATCGGGCATACGAGAAGAGCGAGCCGCTATCGCGCCTAGGGCGAGGCTACGAGAGCGTTGCCGAGAGACCCTAGCCATCGGCGCCGCCGCCCTGATCGCCTCGAGGCGGGTCGTAGGCGCGGGACTCTACCTCTGCCTCGTAGGCTCGGTGTATGGCATACTCGATGAGTTCGACCAGCTCCTAGCGCTGGAGGCCGGCACGCCGCTCGCCTTGGTCGGGCTATGGGTCTCGGTACGGTACCTGGCCGAGACCCTGGGAGCCTACCTAGCCGGAAGGCTCCCGGCCTTGGCGCAGAAGGCCTGGCTCCGGGAGGTCCTCGCCATCGCCTGCGCCGGCATCGTGGCGCTCCTGGGCCTACGCCCCTCGATCTACCTTGCGCCCCTCTGGTTCCTAGCCTTCGCGACCTTCTCCGCACTGGAAGTCTCGGCCGAGACCACGGTGCAGGAGGAGGCCGAATCGGCCGGCCGCGCCACGAGCCTATCGATGCTATCCTTCATTCGGAACGTAGCCGCCATGCTGCTCGTCCTGGCCTTCGGGCTCCTGAGCCGAGGGACGAGCGTGAGGAGGGGGCTCGTCGGCTTCGGCATCCTGACCGCGACGCTCCTGCTCGCGAATCTCGTTCTCCGGGTCCTCTCTCGGCTCCAGACCGCCCCCGGGCCGAGCCTAAAGCAACGGGCCGCCCGGGAGGGCGGCCCGCGTACGAAAGGATGAGTCCGGAGACCTAGTTGCTCGAGCCCTCTACCGCGGGCACGGGCAGTATGGATCGCTCCGTGGCCGGGTCGAAGTACCGGGCCTTCTCCATGACGGGGGCGAAGCAGACCTCCTCGCCTATGCGGAAGCTGTGGTGCGGAGGGACCTTGGACACGAGCTGGCTGGAGGCGGTCTTGGCCCAGAGGTGTATCTCGGCTCCCAGGGGCTCTACGACGCTGATGGTCGTCTTGAAGCCCTTGGCGCTCTCGTCGTAGGGCAGGTCCTCCGGCCTGAGGCCCAGGACCACTTCCTTGCCGATGTAGGGCTTCAGCGCCTCTGCGTGCGCCGCGGCCGGCCAGAGGCGTCCGGAGCCTTCCTCGAGCACGATCTTGCCGCCCTCGGACAGCACCTTGACCGTGAAGAAGTTCATGGGCGGAGAGCCTATGAAGCCGGCCACGAACTTGTTGATCGGGTGGTTGTAGAGGTAGAGCGGAGAGCCTATCTGCTGGACGAGCCCGTCCTTCATGACGACTATCTTGTCACCCATGGTCATGGCCTCGACCTGGTCGTGGGTAACGTAGATCATGGTCGCCTGGAGGCGCTGGTGCAGGTCGATGATCTCGGCGCGCATCTGTACGCGGAGCTTGGCGTCCAGGTTGGACAGCGGCTCGTCG
>CAZNNA010000037.1:0-16410 GCA_964573825.1 uncultured Treponemataceae bacterium | reverse complement strand
GATGATCTGTCCCTGCTTCACCGCGGCGCCCTTCTGGACCTTGAAGGCGGAGAGGTGCGCGTAACGGGTCAGGAAGCCGTGCTTATGCTCGATGACTATGTAGTTGCCTAGGCTGATATCGTAGGCCACGGTCACGACCTTGCCGTCGGCGGTCGTAAGCACCGGATCGCCCGAGCGGAAGGTCGATAGGTCTATGCCCTTGTGGATATACCAGGAACCGTATATGGGATTCTCGTTCTGTCCGTAGTACATGGAGATATGGCCGATGCCGCCCTTGATGGGCCAGATATTAGGTATCTCGGACATGATGCCGCCCTGGGCCAGGACGGTATCGCCGAGCTCCTTGATGGGCTTCACGCTGCGCTCGAGGTAACCGGACACGCGTTCTATCTCGACGGCCTCGCGCAGTCGCCCGGTGCCTATGTCGCTCGGCGAGAAGAAGGCGGCCAGGTCGCCGTCGCCCTTGGCCGAGCCCTCCACGCGGCCCTTCATGCCGATCGAGCCGAGCGTCGAATCCAGCGCCGCCTGGAACGATCGGGCGGAGCTGACGAGGCGCGCCGTGCTATCCCTGATGGCGTCGAGGTCGGCCTGCGTCGACTTGAGCGCGTCGTCCTTGCCGGCGAGCCGGCCGGCGACGTCGCTATAGCCTACGCTCGCGTAGCTCAGGAAGCCGACGCCGCCCAGCACCAGGGCCAGGATGCCGGCGAGGCCGAAGAAGCTGAGCTGGATGTTCAGGATGCGCTTCTCGGTGTGCGGCACGAGCATGATGGTAAGCTTCTGCGTGCCCGCCTTCACGAAGCGCCTGAAGCCGGCCCCGACGCCGGCGGAAACCTTACGCCCGGAGGAACCGATACGCTTGGCGACGTTTTTCTCTATTTCCTTATAGCGCTTCAAGGTCGCCAATACGTCCTCCACGAGGGAATATCAGGGTACGATACCACGCCCTTCGCACACTTGTCAAACGCGGAGATAGCCGCGCCGCGACACATCCGACGGCGAGAGAGCGGCCGAGCCTTTAAAAGAGCCAATCTTCATAGTATAGTCTATTTCGATGAGCAATAACACAAACCGGCGCGAAGCGGGGCAGGTCCCCGCGAGCGAGTCGTCCATCGCCGCGCTCAAGCGAACCGATCAACGGCTCTCTATGACCTTTATCGGCGCGGGCAGCGCGTTCACCAAGAAGTATTACCAGAACAACGTGCTCGTGGTTAAGGGCGATGACCATCTGCTCATCGACTGCGGCACGAGGACGCCCGAGGCCCTTTCGAGGCTCGGCCTATCCGTCACCGACATAACGTATTACCTCATAACTCATTCGCACGCCGATCATATAGGCGGCCTCGAGGAGGTCATGCTGCTCAATCGCTACGTGGCTAAGCGCAAGACGACCATGGTCGCCCCGCCGGCCTACAGGAAATTCCTCTGGAGGCATTCGCTCAAGGGCGGAGCGGCCTACAACGAGCGCCCCGCCGGCCGCTTCCTGCGCTTCGAGGACTTCTGGGACGCGGTAGACATGAGGCCGGTCGAGGGCGCCGACCGGCAGCTCTGCGAGGCTCGGGTGGGAGGGCTTCGCGTGGCCATGTTCAGGACCATGCACGTGCCCGACTCGGCGCCGTCCTGGCGCTCGTCCGCCCCTAGCTACGGCGTCGTCCTGGACGGTCGCGTGCTCTTCACGAGCGATACGCGCTTCGATCCGGGGCTCATCGACTTCGTCCGCGCCCGTTACGCCATAGAGGCCGTCTTCCACGACTGCCAGCTCTACAAGGGAGGGGTACACGCCTCGCTCGACGAGCTATCGGGCCTGCCCCCGGAGCTACGCTCGAGGATGTACCTCATGCATTTCGGCGACGCGGTCGAGCGCTACGCGGAGGCGGCGGCCGAGGCCGGCTTCAAGGGCTTCGTCACGCAGGGGAAGCCCTACCTCTTCTAGCCCGACAGGCCCTCTCCTAGCCCGATAAGCCGGCGCACTTGCCGGGCGAGCCTCCTCGTCGGTACATTGCTAGCCATACATTATTCTCAGATCCACGGGAGATCACTCATGGCCGTCCATCAATTCCAGGCTGAAGTCAACCAGCTTCTGCAGCTCATCATCCATTCCCTGTACTCGCACCGCGAGATCTTCCTCAGGGAGCTCGTCTCCAACGCCTCAGACGCCATAGACAAGCTCAAGTACCTGACCGTCTCCGACGACGCCTACAAGGCTCTCGCCTTCGAGCCGGCCATCCGGCTATCCTTCGACGCCGAGGCCGGCACGCTGACCGTGGCCGACAACGGCATAGGCATGGACGAGGCCGACCTCGTCGACAACCTGGGCACCATAGCCCGCTCGGGCACGCGGCGCTTCCTCGAGGCCATGGCCGAGGACAAGCGCAGGGACACCAACCTCATAGGGCGCTTCGGCGTAGGCTTCTACGCCAGCTACATGGTGGCCGACGAGGTCGTCGTCACCACGCGCAAGGCCGGCCAGGAGTCAGCCTGGACCTGGAAGAGCGACGGCAAGGGCGCCTACGACATAGAGCCGGGCGCCCGCGACGGCCACGGCACGACCGTAGTCATGAGGATGAACGACGACGGCCGGGAATACCTGAACCGCTGGCGCCTCGAGGAACTAGTCAAGAAGTACTCCAACCACGTCGCCTACCCGATACGCCTGTCCTACTACGAGGACCAGTACGACGACAAGGGCAAGAAGAAGGACGCCAAGGTCCATAAGGACGAGCAGATCAACAGCGCCCAGGCCCTCTGGAGCCGCCCGAAGGGCGAGCTCAAGGACGAGGACTACGTCGAATTCTATAAGAACATAGCGGACTCCGACGAGGATCCCCTCCTCTGGTCGCACACCAAGGCCGAGGGAACCATCGAATACACCACGCTCTTCTACGTACCGACCAAGGCTCCCTTCGACCTCTTCCACGCCGACTACCGGCCCGGCGTCAAGCTCTACGTCCGCCGCGTCTTCATAACCGACGACGACAAGGAGCTCCTGCCCTCCTACCTGCGCTTCGTGCGCGGCGTCATCGACTCCGAGGACCTGCCCCTCAACGTCAGCCGCGAGATACTGCAGCAGAACCGCGTCATGAGCTCCATCAGGACCGCCTCCGTCAAGAAGATACTGGCAGAGCTCAAGGACCTGTCGGAGCGCGACAAGGACAGGTACGCGGCCTTCATTGGCGAGTTCAACCGGCCGCTCAAGGAAGGCCTCTACGGCGACTACGCCAACCGCGAGGCGCTCCAGGAGCTCGTCCGCTTCAAGAGCAGCTCGGTCGAGGGCTGGACCTCCCTGGCGGACTACAAGTCTCGCATGGCCGGCGACCAGAAGGCCATCTACTATATCGCGGGCGACTCCGAGGACAGGCTCAAGAAGTCTCCCCTCCTCGAGATGTATAGGAAGCGCGGCATAGAGGTCCTCATCTGCCCCGACGAGATAGACGAGCTCGTCATGCCCATGGTCGGCAGGTACGGCGACCTGGAGCTCAAGGCCGTCAACCGCGCCGGCGCCGAGAAGGAGTTCGAGGAGAAGCCGGACGAGGCCAAGGCCAAGGACCTGGCCCCCGTCATCGAGCGCATCAAGAAGGCCCTGGGCGACGACGTCAAGGACGTGCGCCTGTCCGCCCGCCTCTCCGAGAGCCCCTCCTGCATAGTAGTGGACGCCGACGACCCCAGCCTCCAGCTCCAGCAGTTCATGAAGAGCATGGGGCGGGCCGACGGCCTCGACGTCAAGCCTATCCTCGAGGTCAACGGCGACCACGCCCTGGTCGCCCGCCTCTCCGCCTCCGACGACGAGGCCCTGGCCGCCGACGTCTCCCGCGTACTCCTGGACCAGGCCCTCCTCGTCGAGGGACTCCCGGTCAAGGACCCGGCCGAGTTCGTCAAGCGGATGAACAGGTTGATGGGGTAGAAGAAGAATAAGAGAATAAGAGAATCCAGAATCCAGAATCCAGAATATGGGGCCCTGCGACTCTTACGCCATCGGCGATGAGTCGCGGGGCCCCTGTTCGGCTATTTCCAGCCTATTCATCACCGACTGCAGTAAGGTTCCGGCTCCCGGCTACTGGATTCCCCTTCTTCCCTACTGGCTTCTGGCTACTGGCTACCTCATTCTTCCTACCGGCTACTTTCCACATCATATTTTCAATATATTTATTTCATGCGATATCAAGCCGCTGCCATGATCGTCCGACTAGCTCTCCCGCTCGCGGCCCTGCCGCTATCGTCGCTCGCCGCCTGCGCCGGAGGGCGCGGCCAGCCGGGATCGGCCGCGACGGCCGCCCCCGAGGAAGGAATGCCCATGCCCGTCATCAAGGCCGCCGACGCGGCCAACGCCTGCTACGTGGAGCCTACCGAGGAGCTCCGCGCCCGGCTCTCGCCCGAGGCCTTCGCCGTCCTCGTCCAGAGCGCTACCGAGCCGCCCTTCCGCAACGCCTACTGGGACAACCACGCGGAGGGCGTCTACCTCGACGCCATCGACGGTACGCCCCTCTTCGCCTCGAGCGCCAAGTTCGACTCGGGCACCGGTTGGCCGAGCTTCTGGCAGCCCCTGGGCCAGGATGCCCTCGTCCTCGTCGAGGACCTATCCCATGGCATGCGTCGCGTCGAGGTCAGGGCCAAGGCCTCCGGAGGCCACCTCGGGCACCTCTTCACCGACGGCCCGGAGCCCTCGGGCCTCCGCTACTGCATCAACTCGGCGAGCCTGCGCTTCGTCCCTAGGGAGCGACTAGCGTCGGAGGGGCTCGGGGAACTGGCGGGGAGGGTGTGGGGGAAGTAGTCAGTAGTCAGGAGAGTACTGCATGGAATGAGAGAATCCAGAATCCAGAATGTCAGAGGCATTGCGGCTGTCATACTATCTGGATAGAGTCTCAGATTTCTCTGCGCCGTGATAACGCGCTAGTTATAGGCGACAGCAGTCAGCTACTGGCTACTGGCTCCCCATTCTCCCCTACTGGCTACGATCCACTTCTTCCCCCTACACCAATCTCGCCGATTGCCTCGTCGATTCGACGACCGGAACCACCTGGCCGGCGCTCAGCTCGGCGAGCCTCGCGCTGAACGATTCGAAGGCCCCTACGGCCATATCGACGGAAAGGCGAACGTCCTCGGTAAAGGCTTCCTCCACGACGCGCCCGCCCGCCTCCTCTATGCAAAGCCTCGCCCGCTCGTAGAGATGGTAGGGCAGGCGTAAGGAGAGTCGATGCGTCGGCACTACGACGGCCCGCCGCGTCTTGGCCAGGACGGCCTTGCCCGCCTCGGTGTAGGCCTTGACGAGGCCCCCGGTCCCGAGCAGGGTGCCGCCGAAGTAGCGGGTCACGACGACGGCCACGTCGCCGAGGCCCGAGCCCTTGAGCGTCGCAAGGAGCGGCCGCCCGGAGGTTCCCGAGGGCTCGCCGTCGTCGGAACAGAATTCGGTCACGGTCGCTCCGCCGCCTATGATGAAGGCCGGTACGTTGTGCGTGGCGTCGGCGCGGGCCTTGCGTATCGAGGCGATGAAGGCCTTGGCCTCCTCGACCGAGGCGGCCGGAGACAGGTGCGCGATGAAACGGGAGTTGGCGACTCGGATCTCGGCCTCAGCCGGTTCGTAGGGTACCTCGAGCATGGCGAGACTATAGCACGATACGACTGTCGCCGCCCCGCTTCCTGCGCTATACTGACAGGAAACCTTCGACCAGCGAGGAAGCAATGAGTACAAAAAAGGCCGGCCTGTTCGCGCCCTTCGTGCGCCCCTACGAGGGCTCGGATATTCGCCTCTACAAGAAGGCGCGGCTCCTGGCCCCGGTGGCGACGGCCATAGGGGCGCTCGCGACCCTGCTCGTCGCGCTCATGGCGATGACGGGCGCCCTGGCGGTAGCCGGCATCCTGGCCGGGCTCCTCGCCTTCTGCGTCTTGACGCTAGTCTTGATGGCCAAGGGACGCTACGGGATAGCGTCGGGCGTCTTCCTCTACGCGCTCTACGGCGTGATGTTCGCCGCCATCAAATTCGACCAGTACCGGAACGTCTACGAGATATACGTCTTCGCGGCCTTAGGCGGTTTCCTACTCGTGACGGCGGCCCTCGTCGGCGCGCGCCCGTCTCAGGCCTTCGTCCTAGCGATACTCAATATAGCGGCGATAGCGGCGCTATACTGGCTCGACGCCTTGCCCCTCGACGAGGGCGTGATAACCGAGCTAGCCGTACAGTCCCTCGGTACCGCGGCCATACTGCAGATAGCGGGCGGCATCTTCGGCGCCATGGCCATACGGCTACAGGGGGACCTCGTGGCGGAGACGATCCGTTCCACGGCCGGTTCCGAGCGCCAGTACCGCGAGATGACGGCGGCCGTGGGCTCCGCCCAGGCCTCCGCCCTGGACCTGGGCCGGCGATTGTCGGACTCGGCGGAGACGCTCACGCGCTCGGCCAAGGCCCTCAGGCAGACGGCGGAGGACGAGACCGCGGGGATAGCCTCCCTCGATGCCGCGCTCGAGGCCGCCGAGGAGGGCCAAGGCGTAGCCGACGCGGCCCAGGATTGCGTCAAGTCCGCCCTCGACGAGTACTCCTCCAAGGTACTGGAGGCGTCCGCCTCCATAGCCCAGATGGTCGAGGCCCTCGACGGGCTCGGCGGGCAGGCCCACGAGCGCCGCGTCGCGGTAGGCGCCCTGGTAGACCTGGCGCGGGACGGAGACGAGCGCGTGGCGCGCATAGCCGAGGCCATCAGGGCCCTCGTCGCGGCCACGGCCAAGATGGAGGAGATGAACACCCTCGTGGGCGAGGTCGCGGAGCGGACAAACATGCTGGGCATGAACGCGGCGATAGAGGCCGCCCACGCCGGGGAGGCGGGCAAGGGCTTCGCCGTCGTAGCCGAGGAGATACGCACGCTGTCGGAGACGGCCGCCGAGGGCTCCGCCTCGATAGCGTCGACGCTCTCGGAGACGAGGAACCTCGTGACGGTTGCCTCCAAGGCCAGCGCGGAGGCGAGCGACTTCTTTAGTCGCATGTCCGACGAGATAGCGCAGGTCTCCAAGACGCTCGGCGGTCTCCTCGACAGCCTCAAGGAACTCTCGGCAGGCACGGTCGGCGTGACGGAGGCCATGGACGGCTTCAAGTCCCTGTCCAAGTCCACTGGCAGGGCCGTCGAGGCTACGCGAACGGCCTTCAGGGAGGCGGCTTCGCGAGCCGGCGCCTCGCGGCAGGTCGCCCAGGCCATGCGAGAGGCCGCGATCCGGCTGACCGCCTCCTGCGACGCCATCCAGAATCAGTCGGAGGCGCTGAACGCGCTCGGCAGGGAAAACATGACGCGCATGGAAAGCCTCCGCGCTCGCCTCGACGAGACCAATAGCCGCATGAAGGCCGAGGCCTAGGCGCTCGCCGGCAAAGGAAGCATAGATGCCCCCATTCACGCCCCCTAGACTAGTTCACCGGCTGACCGGAGCCCTATTCCTCGGACTAAGCCTCGGCGCCCTCGCCGGGTGCTCGAGCTCGCCCCGATCCGCCTCCGTCGTGCCCAGCGGAGGCCCGTCCTTAGCCAGCGGCGCCGCGAGCGCGTCCAACAGCCAGGAGAGGCCACCTTCCCTCGAGACCCTCGACGTAGAAGCCGCGAGTCGTTCCGCGAGGCTATCCGCCGAGGCGATATCGCGCTCGCTCTCGGGCGCCTTCGCGACCGCGCTTACGAGCGCCGACCGGGCCCTCGCGAGCGCCCTCGACCTGGCGAGCGTCTCGGTCGCCCTTGAGGCCAAGGCCTGGATACTCCTTCTATCGGGTTCTCGAGAGGAGGCCAGGACGGCCCTGCGAGAGGCTAAGGCCACGGGCGCGCCGAGGCGGCCCGGGCATGCGGTCCTGGAATTCCGCCTAGCGGCCCAGGACGGCCTCGAGGCGGCGGCCGCCGCGGCCCTGGCCTCGCTGGCGGGGACGGACGCGAGCGGACGGGCGAGCACCGCCATAGCGGTGATGGCCGGCCAGGCCGACCTACGCGACGTAGAGCTGGACTCGCCCGAGGCCGCGTCGGAATACGCGACCTACCTGGCAGGCTATAGCATGGTCCAGGAACGGGAGGCCCTGGCGCGGTCAGGGGGCCCGGCGGACGGCGGGGCGGATCCCCGGCTCGAGGCCCCAGCCCCGGCCCTCGTAGTGATAACGGAGCCCGAGTCGATAGGAGCCGACGCGGCCACCGTGGCAATAGCGCGCCTGGCCTGCCGCGACGCCATGACCCGTTCGGGGCGCTATCGCGTCGTCGACGCAGCCTCCCGCGCCGCTGCCCTTGAGGAGCTAGAGCTATCGCTGGCCTCGTCGCAGGCGAGGGCGAGGGACGTGGCCGTCGGCGAGCTCTTCTCGGCCGACTACGTGGCGGGGGGCAGCGTCGTCAAGACGGACTCGGGCTGGCTCGTGGCCTACTCCCTCTCGTCGGCCGATAGCGGCGCCATCCTGGCCAGCTCCTTCTCCGTGGCCGAGGATCACGCCGCTATCCTCGACTCGGCGGGACGTTTCGCCTCGTCGCTCGACGGCCTGGCCGCTCGCGCGCCCGTCCGCTAGCGAACATGCCAGGGCTCTCGAGCTACTGCGAGCGCTGCGCGTCCCTGCCGCCGGGACATCCCGATCGAGAATACCACGACCGGGAGTACGGTTTTCCAATCAGCGACGACGCGAGCCTCCTCTGTCGCCTGGCGCTCGAGATAAACCAGGCGGGGCTTTCCTGGTCGACCATACTCCGCAAGAAGGACGCCTTCATCCGGGCCTACGAAGGCTTCGAGCCGGAAACCGTGGCGGCCTACGGCCAGGATGACGTCGAGAGACTCTTGGGCGACGCCTCCATCGTACGCAACAGGCGTAAGGTCGCCGCGGTCATGGAGAACGCCGGGCGCATCGTGGCGCTGAGACGCGACTACGGCTCCTTCTCCGCCTGGCTCGAGGCCCATCACCCGCGCCCCAAGGAGGACTGGCTGGCGCTGTTCAAGGAAACCTTCGTCTTCGTGGGCGGGGAGATAGTCGGCGAGTTCCTCATGAGTACGGGCTACCTGCCCGGGGCCCACGTCCCCGGCTGCCCCGCGGGGGAGCGGGCCGCCCGGGCCTTCGCCGCCCGCTTGCGCTAGCGCCCCGAGCGGGCCTAGACTGGCCCTCGGGAGAAGCGACCGTGAAGAACTACCTCGTCCTGGCCGGCAACATAGGCGCCGGCAAGTCAACCCTCGTCGGGCTCCTCGCCGAGCGCCTCGGCTACCGTCCCTACTACGAACCGGTAGCGGAGAACCCCTACCTCGAGGATTTCTACGCCGACATGGAACGCTGGGCCTTCCACTCCCAGGCCTTCTTCCTGACGCACCGGGTCAAGACGCACCGCGCCCTAGCGGACGACAGGCGCTCAGTGGTCCAGGACAGGTCCATCTACGAGGACGCGATGGTCTTCGCCCGAAACCTCTACGAGCGCGGCTCGATGAGCGCCCGAGACTGGGCCACGTACAGCGAGCTCTACCGCGCCGTCATAGGGCTCCTGCCGCCGCCCGACCTCGTCGTCTACCTGCGCGCCTCCGTGCCCACGCTCAAGGCGCGCATCGCCAAGCGCGGCCGCGGCTTCGAGTCGACCATACCCGACGAGTACCTCGCGGGCCTCGCGAGGCTCTACGACGAGTGGGTGGAGGGCTTCGACCTGGCCCCCGTCCTCGTCGTACCGGGCGACCGGCTGGACTTCGTCGAGCGGCCCGAGGACCTCGAGGCCATAGCGCGCAGAATCGAAGAGAGGCTCCGAGACCGCCAGGGCTCGCTCTTTCCCGTGGGAATGTAGTCATAGGCCGCCCCTAGGCGACAGCGGTCCTATCGGTCCCGTGCATACCGCCGGGACCGCCTCACGTATCTTCGCGACGCTCCCGGCGATCGAGGAGCCTGAGCGTCGACCCGGCATCCAAGGCCCGCTCCACGCCCTTGAGGAACGGAACGAGCCCGAGGAGGAAGGCGCCGGCCAGGAAGTACCATGCCCCATCGCGATAGTAGCCGTAGCCGAAGGCGGCGCCGATGACGAGCCCCGAGACCATTCGCTTGACCGCCTTTGATAGCCGCGCCTGCGCGCGCTCCCGCTGGGACTCCGCGGAGGGCGGCTCCGCTCCGGTCGAGCCTCCCACGGTCACGGCCCCGTCCCCTATGGTCACGGAGAGCCTCCCCGCGCGCTTCGCCGCGGGGCCGACGAGGCGCTCGACGGAGGCCTCTATCGCGGCCTCGAGCCCGCCGCCCGGGCGGTCGCCGGCTTCCGCGGGCTCGCTCGGCTCCGGACGAGTTCCGCAAGAAACGCCCATGGTCCGCTCCTGCCCTGTTTCCGTAGGCCCTTCGGCGGACGCCGAGGAAAGGAAGCCCCTGCCGGCATCGATCTCCAGGATGACGAGGGATCGCTCGATGTTCTTGAGCGAGGCGCCGGTCACCTCGCGCACCGCGAGGTCGAGCTTCCCGGAGACCTGCCTATACAGGTCCTCCGACGCGAACAACGCGCCCACCGGGGCCGCCTGCATGAGCCGCGCGGCGACGTTGACGCCGTTACCGTAGACGCGCCCCTCGCCTCGCCATATCTCGCCGAGGTGCAGCCCGAGCCGCGGTCGCCCCGCGAGCCCGAGCCAGGAGCCGTCGAGCGCCAGGACGAGCCCCAAGGCGCACTGCGTCGCGGCTACGGCGCTCGAGAAGACGGCGAGGAGCTCCGAGCCCGTGGCGTCCACGATCTCGCCCCCGTGTTCCGCGATGACGGGATCGGCGCGCCTGCGGTAGGCCTCGAGCGTAGCGAGGGTCGTCCGCTCGTCATGCGAAAGCGCCTCCGCGAAGGCCGGGAGCTCGATGAAGAGAAGGGCCGAGAGCGTGGTGTCGAGGGGCATGGGACCAGGGTACACGGGCTTTCGCCGAGGCGCAAGCTCGCGAAGGCGATTGACAGCAAGAAACGATTGGTGTAGCATTGCAACCGGTTGCAAGCATGACAGGACGACAAAGCATCCGATCGATAGACGACCTGGCGCGGCTCGCGGGCGTCTCCAAGTCTACGGTCTCGCGCGCCCTCAACGACAGCCCTCTCATATCCGTAGAGACGAAGCGGCGCATAGTCGAGTTGGCCAAGGCCTACGACTTCGTGCCGAGCGACGCCGCGAGGTCCCTGTCGCGCAGGGCCAGCCGGACGGTCGCCTACGTCATCGACGCCTACGACAGCGAATGCGGCCTAGAATCGCCCTTCAGCCTGGAGATCATGGGAGGGGCGGCCACGGGCCTCAGGGAGCTTGGCTACGACATGCTCGTCTGCCAGGCCGATGACGGCCGGGGAGACTGGGCGGCCGAGTACCTGCGCTCAGGCCGCGTCGACGGCTTCATAGTCATGGTCTACGACGAACGGGAACGCTACATGGAGCTCCTTTCCAAGCTCGGCGCCCCCTTTACCGTCTGGGGTCGGGGAGCGAACGGTCGCGGATGCTCGGTCTCGGGCGACAATAGGCGCGGCGGCTACCTAGCGGGAGCCCACCTGGCCTCGATCGGGCGGAGCCGCCTCGCCTTCCTCGGCGTTCCCTGCCACGACGCGTGCGACTGCGAGGCCGAGGAGCGGCTAGCGGGATTCCGGGAGGCCTGCGCCGATAGCGGATCGGCCGCTATCCTCGCCGAGCTAGCCGGGGACTTCAGCGAGGAATCGGGCTACGAGGAGACCGCGCGGTTCGTCGACGCGGCCGCCGGATCGGGGTCTCGCGCGGACGGTCTCTTCGCGGCCGGCGACCTCATGGCCATAGGCGCCATGCGCGCCCTAGCGGAACGAGGCCTGCGCGTGCCGGAGGACGTAGCCGTGGTGGGCTACGACGACCTATTCGTCTCGGCCTTCACGACGCCGGCCTTGACCACCGTAAGCCAGCACATAGCCGAGTCCGGACGGGCCCTGGCGCGCGGCCTCGCCTCGATGATCGAGGGCGGAACGCCGAGCGAGACGGTGATACCGGTCGAGTTGGTTCGACGGCGTTCAGCGTGAATCATAACTTTTTTTTAGCTTGCATTGCAACCGGTTGCACTATAAGGAGAAAGCCATGATCAGCTATGCAGAGGCCAAGGCCGTCGTCCACCTCCTCCCGGTTGGACCCGACGCGCTAGAGCGCTACGAGGAGGCCGAACGGCGGAAGGACTTCCGCCGGCAGCGGAGGCGCCAAGGCGCCGCCGCGCTCGCCGCGCTCGCCGCCAGGCCAGGCGCCGCCAAGGCAGCGAGGGGCGCCCCCCGACGAGAGAGCCTGAGGCTACGGCGGGGGGACGAAGGCCTTTGGCTCAGGCGCTTCGACGAGGTACGGGAGCGGGGAGCCTTTATCGCGGAGGGCAAGGAAGGAGCCGAGCTGCGCGTGGGCCTGGCCTTGGCGGCCTTCATGGGCTTACCCGTCTACGAGGGCGACGAAGTCCGCGACGCTCGCGAGAGAGGGCAGGCGGCGATGCAAAGCCCGCAGTCGGTACCGTACTCGCGCCACTTGGCGAAGCAGGCGTCGTCGTTCACCGGCGAGAAGCGCCCGGCTTCCGCCTCTCCGAGGCCTATGGCCCCCGCCGGGCAGGCCTCGGCGCACCTCCGGCAGGAGGCGCAGAGCCTCGAGGCCGTAGAGGGTTGCCGCTGAGTCCGCCCCAGCTCGAGCTCGGTCACCACGGCCCCCAGGCGCAGGCAGGGACCGTAGTCCTCGGTAAGGAGCAGGCCGGAACGCCCTATGGACCCTAAGCCGGCGTAACGGGCGGCGACAGGCAGGACGACGTCGGCTCGCCCGTCCATGGTCGCGGAGGCGCCCCAGCCCCATGCGCGCACGCAGCGGGCCAACGCCAGGGCCGCGAGCGCCACGCGAGCGTAGCCGTTGACCACCTCGGCCGAGGCCCTAGGCTCGGGAGCGTGCGCCACCTCGCCCGGTTCCATGCGTACGGCGAAGACGGCCCCGTAGCGTCCGGGCGTCTCGACCGGCTTACCGCGCTCGGAACCGCGGCCCCGGGTGGAATAGAAGCAGGCGTCGCCCAGGAGGGCCGTACCGAAGAGCACGGCGCCGTAGCTCCGCGCCACGGCCTCGAGCAGGTCGCGCGCCTCGTCGGGGCCTACGGCGAGCCGCTCGGGAGCCGGCACGCCGCGGGCGAGGGGGCGCATGTCCTCGAGGAGCCCGAAGGTCGAGTCCACGAGGAGGCGCCGGGCGGCGTCGCCGTCGTACGGCCCGAGGGAAGCCCTCGCGGCGTCATCGGCGGCCTTTCGCTCAGGATGCGCGGCGTAGTACTCGTCGTAGCTCGGCGTACCCGCCCTGAGCTCCATGCGGGAGAAGATGGTATCGCGCTCGTCGTAGCCTGCCATAGGAACAGTGAAGCACGGAATCGGCAGCCTGGCGAGATCATTCTCTCCGTATATCGGCGCGGCCTTGATTCCGGCAAGGAGCGTTCGTACCTTTATCCGGCGGGCCCGCCTCGGGCGCCCCGCTCATCGAGCATACGGAGGTTACGATGGCCACTATCACTCTCAAAGGCAACCCTGTTCATACCTCGGGAGAGCTGCCTAGGATTGGCGCCCGCCTACCCGACTTCAGGCTTACGAGGTCGGACCTGTCCGACGCGAGCCTCGCCGACTTCAAGGGCAAGGCGCTCATCCTTAACATCGTCCCCAGCCTGGACACCGGCACCTGCGCGGCGAGCGCACGCGCCTTCAACAAGCGCATCAAGGAGCTGGGCGGAGCCTTGGTGCTTACCGTCAGCCGCGACCTGCCCTTCGCCCAGAGGCGCTTCTGCGAGGCAGAGGGCATAGACACGGTCATAACCCTATCGGAGCTCCGCGACCGCGCCTTCGGCGAGGCCTACGGGGTCGCCATGCTGGACGGCCCGCTGGCGGGGCTCCTATCCCGGGCCGTGCTGGTAGCCGATCCGGCCGGGCGCGTCGTCTACGTCGAGCAGGTTCCGGAGATAGCGAGCGAGCCCGATTACGGCGCGGCCCTCGCGGCCGCCAAGGTCGCGGTGGCGGGGTACTGAGCCGGGGCGGCCCGCTAGCAGGGCCGCTAACGAACGAAGCCCCGGCCGAGGCCGGGGCTTCTCCGCGCGACGGGCCTGCCGAGTCGCGCCTCGCTACTTAAGATCCGACAGCTTGATGGGACGAGGCTCGCTGTCGTCGCCCTCGAGCCTAAGGTACTCCTCGAGGAGCTCCTTACCGCGCCGGGACAGCTTCTGGGGGACCTGCACCATCAGCTTGATGTACATGTCGCCCCGACGAGCGCTACCGTTGGCGCCGGGTACGCCCTCCTCGCGGAGCCTTAGCATCTTGCCGTGCGGCGAGCCGGGCGCTATCGTGACCTTGACCCGCTTGCCGTCTATGGTCGGCACGGTTATCTCCCCGCCGAGGGCGGCCCTGAAGGCCGTGACCGGCACGGCGCAGTAGAGGTCGTAGCCGTCGCGCTCGAAGAACTCGTGAGGCTTGACGTGCACGAAGACGTACAGGTCGCCGGGCCTGCCGCCGTTGGGACCGGCAGGGCTTGTCGACGATGTGCCCTTCGCCTCCGCAGGTCGGGCAGGGACTTGCTATGGAGAAGAAGCCCGAGCTGCGGCGGACCTGGCCGGAGCCCTGGCAGGTCGGGCAGACCTTTCGCCCGCCCCCGGCCTCGGAGCCAGAACCGCTACAGGTCTGGCACGATTCGTCGTGGCTGTAGGCTACCTCGACGGTCGTCCCGAACACCGCCTGCTCGAAGTCGAGCTGCAGGTCGTAGCGCAGGTTCGACCCGCGGGGCGGCTCTCCCCGCCTGCGCCCGCCGGCGGAGCGGCCGCCCCCGCCGAAGAGGTTGTCGAAGATGCTCGAGAAATCGCCGAAGCCCCCGAATATATCCTCGAAGTCCCGATAGATGTTCGAGAAGTCCTGGGCCCCGCCCTGGCCGCCCATGTCGACGCCCGCGAAGCCGAACTGATCGTAGGCGGAGCGCTTCTGGTCGTCCGAGATGACCTCGTACGCCTCCGTGGCTTCCTTGAAGCGCTCCTCGGCCGCCTTGTCGCCCGGGTTCTTATCCGGGTGGTTCTGTATGGCCAGCCTGCGGTACGCCTTCTTGATGTCGTCCTTGCTCGCGCCCTTCTGGACGCCCAGGACCTCGTAGTAGTCTCGCTTTGCCACGTTCTACCCTTCAAGGCCGCCCGCGGAGTACCCCCGGGGCGGCCGCGCGCGCCGCTCGGGGCGCGCTATCCTTTTATTTCTTGTCCTCGTCGTCCACGACGCGGTAGTCGGCGTCTTCCGCGCCGCCCGCCGGGCCTCCGGCCTGACCGCTCGCCTGGCCGTCCGAAGGCTGGCCCTGGGCGTCTCCGCCGGGCGCGGCGCCCGCGTCCTGGCCGGGGGCGGCGTTCTTGTAGATCTGCTCGGCCAGCTTGTACGAGGCCTGCTTGAGCGCCTCGATCTTGGCCTTCATCTGATCGGCGTCGTTGGATTCGACGGCCTTCTTGAGATCGCCTACGGCGGCCTCGATGGCGGACTTCTCCTCGGCGTTCACCTTATCGCCGTAGTCCTTGAGCGACTTCTCGGTGCCGTAGATGAGGGTATCCGCCTCGTTTCGGGCCTCGGCGCGCTCGCGCTCGCGCTTGTCCTCCTCGGCGTGAGCCTCGGCCTCGCGGACCATCTTGTCGATGTCGGCGTCGTTGAGGCCGCTCGAGGCCTCGATGCGTATCTTCTGTTCCTTGCCGGTGCCCTGGTCCTTGGCCGAGACGTGGACGATGCCGTTCGCGTCTATGTCGAAGGTGACCTCGATCTGGGGCACGCCGCGCGGGGCCGGCGGTATGCCGTCCAGGTCGAAGCGTCCGAGGGTGCGGTTCTGGTTGGCCATCTCGCGCTCGCCCTGGAGCACGTGTATGGAGACCGTGCTCTGGCTGTCGGCGGCCGTGCTGAAGATCTGGCTCTTGCGGCAGGGAATGGTGGTATTCCGGGTGATGAGCCGCGTGAAGACGCCGCCGAGGGTCTCGATGCCGAGCGACAGCGGGGTCACGTCGAGGAGCAGCACGTCCTTGACGTCGCCGCCCAGGATGCCGCCCTGGATGGCGGCGCCCACGGCGACGGCCTCGTCGGGGTTGACGCCCTTGGACGGCTCCTTGCCGAACAGGTCCTTGACGATCTGCTGCACCTTGGGGATGCGGGTGGAGCCGCCGACGAGAATGACCTCGTCTATCTGGTCGGCCGTTACGCCGGCGTCCTTCATGGCCTTGCGGCAGGGTTCCTTGGAGCGCTCTAGGTAGCTATCGATCAGGCGCTCGAAGGCCGCGCGGGTCAGGCTCTTCTGCAGGTGCTTGGGGCCGGAGGCGTCGGCGGTGATGAAGGGCAGGTTGATATCGGCCTGCTGGACGTTAGACAGCTCTATCTTGGCCTTCTCGGCGGCCTCCTTGAGGCGCTGCAAGGCCATCTTGTCCTTGGACAGGTCCACCCCCGTGTCCTTCTTGAACTCGTCGACGAGCCACTGCATGACGGCGCGGTCGAAGTCGTCGCCGCCGAG
>CAZNNA010000036.1:0-16780 GCA_964573825.1 uncultured Treponemataceae bacterium | reverse complement strand
CCTGGCTTGGAGTTTAGCGAAGAGATCGGACCGCTAAGGTTCGTACCAGTACCCATTCCTTGACAATAGTTCCAGGCGCCGTCCATACTTATCGCCATGGATCTCCTTCCGGTTGTCGTCGTGGTGATCTTCCTCGCTCTCGTGGTAATCGTCGGCGGAGCCTTGTTGTCGCGGGGAAAGACGACGTCAGGCGGCAAGAAGGGCAAGCGCATCAAGGCTAAGGATCACGCGCAGGTTCTCAAGGAAGCTAACCGCCGCCTGGCGCAGAATCCTAAGGATCCCGACGCCCTCGCTGCCTTGGGAGAGGTGTACTACGGCGAGCAAGCCTGGGATAAGGCCTTCAAGGCCTACGAGGCTCTCCTCGAGTCGGCCGCGGGTAATCCGGAGCTCGACGAGTTCGAGACCAATAAGCGCTACGGGCTCTGCGCCCTTAAGCTGGGAAGGCTAGAGGATTCCTACAAGGGCCTCGTGATAGCCCATGCAGTGAACCAGGGAGACTTCGAGACAAACTACAACCTGGGCTACCTGGAGTTCCAGAAGCGCCAGTACGAGAAGGCCATATTCCACCTGAGGCTGGCCACCAAGCAGAATCCCGAGCACGCGATGACGCTCCGTTACCTGGGGCACTCTCTCTTCAAGGTCAAGAATTATAAAGAGGCGCTCTCCTGCCTTAAGCGAGCCGTTGACCTGCAGCCGGACGATAAGGAAAGCCTCTTCGCGATGGGCGAGTGCTTCCACGAGATAGGACAGGACGAGCAGGCTATTAGGCTCTTCACGCACCTCCGTACCGATCCCGCCCTCGGGCCGTCGGCGGCGCTCTTCGCGGGGACCATACACCTGAACCAGCGCCAGTTCCAGAAGGCGGTGATGGACTTCGAGCTAGGGCTCCGCCATCCGGAGATTAAGGTCGAGGTGCTGGTCGAGATCAAGTATCGCCTGGCGGCCGCCTACCTCAAGGAGCAGGAGATAGGCAAGGCGGTGGCCCTCCTCACGGAGATCCAGCAGATCTATCCGAACTACAAGGACACGCCCGCTCAGCTGGCTAAGTACAAGGAGCTTAACTCCTCCCGCAACCTGCAGATATACCTCCTGTCGGCGACGAGCGACTTCATTACGCTCTGCCGTAAGATTACCCTGTCCTTCTTTCCCAAGGCCAAGGTCAAGATCACCGACATTTCGGTACAGAAGAACGATTGGGCCGACATCCTGGCTGAGGTGGAGACGAGCCGCTGGTCCGACGTGGTGCTCTTCAGGATGATACGCTCGAGCGGGACCATCGGAGAGTTCGTGCTGCGCGATTTCCATGCCAGGCTCAAGGACCTCAAGGCCGGCAAGGGCTACTGCCTGACGAGCGGTACCTTCTCCGACGAGGCTAAGAAATTCGTCGAGGCGCGCCTCATCGACCTCATCGAGAAGGACAAGCTCATGGGTCTCCTCAATACCATAGACTCCCGCCAGAAGGGCCTCCTCGTCGACGAGTAAGGGGCGAGGACTCTCTCCTGATATTTCACATTGACACCTGGCTCGGGCGGCGCTAGCATGGTCGCATGTTCCAACCATCGGTCTATGAGGGGCGCCGACGCGCCCTGGCCGCCGCCCTAGCGGCTCGCGGCGTAACGGATGGTCTCGTCGCGTTCCCCGGGAACCGCGAGAGCCCCATGAACTACGTAGATAACGCCTATCGTTTCAGGCAGGACTCCTCCTTCCTCTACTATTTCGGGCCTGCCGAGCCTGACATGGCGGGAAGCCTCGACCTCGCCTCGGGCAAGGCGACTATCTACGTGGACGAGCCGACGATAGACGGCCTCGTCTGGTCGGGCCCGCGGCCCGGCGCCGACGAGTACCGAGCGCTGTCCGGATCCCAGGCCGCGGCCCCTCGGGCCGCCTTCTCGACCGGCTTGGCAGCGGCGCGGGGCCGGGTCCTCTTCCTTCCGTCCTACCGAGCGGAGACGACGCTGGAGCTGGCCGAGGCCCTCGGCCTGGCTCCTGGCGCGGTCGCCGGGGCGGCGTCCCCGGCCCTCATCAAGGCGGTAGTGGCCCAGCGGGAAATCAAGGAGGAGAGGGAGCTCGCCGAGATAGAGGCCGCCGTGGCTACGAGCCAGGCCATGCATCGAGCGGTGCTGGCCTCGGCGCGCCCCGGCTCCACCGAGGCCGCCATGATGGCCGAGGCCTATAGGGCAGCCTACGCGGGCGGCGGGATGCCGGCCTTCCCCGCCATAGCCACTACCAGGGGCGACGTGCTACATAACCACGGCTACCCCGGAACCCTCGCGGCGGGAGGACTCTTCCTCCTGGACTGCGGCGCCGAGACGGTCGGCGGCTACGCCGGCGACCTGACGACGACCTTCCCGATATCCGGGCTCTTCAGCGAGCGCCAGCGGGCAATCTACGACCTAGTCCTGCGCGCCGGACAGGCCGCGGCCGCCGCCTGCGCTCCGGGCCGCCCCTATCGCGAGGCTCACCTCGCCGCGGCTACGGCCATAGCCGAGGGCCTTGTCGAGCTCGGCGTGATGCGCGGAGATCCCGTCGCGGCGGTGGCCGCGGGGGCGCATGCCTGCTTCTTCCCGCACGGCATCGGGCACCAGATGGGACTGGACGTCCATGATATGGAGAGCCTGGGCGAGGTCCACGTGGGGTACGAAGGCGAGGCGAAGAGCACGGAATTCGGGCTCAAGAGCCTTAGGCTCGCTAAGCCGCTTAAGTCGGGCATGGTCTTCACCGTCGAGCCGGGCATCTATTTCATCGAGGGGCTCATCGCCGCCTGGAAGGCCGAGCGTCGCCACGAGGCCTTCATAGACTACGCGGAGGCCGAGCGCTGGGTGGGCCTCGGCGGCGTACGCAACGAGGAGGACTGGACCTGCGAGGCGCGCGGCGCGCGGCTCCTCGGCCCCGCCTTCGATAAGTCGGCCGAGGCTATCGAGGGCTATCGCCGCGGTATCGCCTAGGCGGAGGGGCGCCGAGGCTTAGCTAGGCGGCGGCCCGGCTAGGCCTCGGTCCTCCCCGGTTCCTCGCCGCCCTCCTGGGCGTACTTGCCCAGGCTGAAGGCCGCGGCCTTCGGGTTAGCCAGGGCGTAGGGGCCTGCCACGCAGCCGCCCTCGCAGGCCATGACCTCGACGAGGTCAGCCTCGGGCGGCGCTGAGGCCCAGCGCGCCAGTTCCTTGAGCCTAGCCTTGTCCAGCCCGTTGACGGCGAGCGTCGCGGGAGCCTCGCGCCCGAGCGCCTTGAACCTAGCGGCCACCGCGGCGGCCACGCCGCCGGAGGCCCCGAAGGCCCTGGCCGTGCCTCGGGCGGGCTTGCGGCGCGGCTTGCCGTCGAACCCGTCGAAGGGCCGCTCGGCTATGCCGGCCAGCTCGACGCCGGCGGCCAGGAACCAGGCCCCGAGTTCCTCCGACGAGAGCGTAAGGTCTACGACGCCGCTTTCCTCGGCCTCCCGGCGCTTGGCCAGGCAGGGGCTGATGAACACGGTTTTAGCCTGGGGAGAGGCCGTGCGGACGGCGCTCGCGGCCAGGACCATGGGGCTCGGCGTCGAGGAGACCATGGGCGCCAACGGCTCCAGGGCCGTGCGGGCCATGCGCGTCCAGGCCGGGCAGCAGCTCGTGGCCAGGGGGCCTCCGCCGGACTCCATGCGATGAGCCAGCTCCCCTGCCTCCTCGTTCGCCGTTAGCTCGGCTCCCAAGGCCACCTCCACGACGGCGTCGAAGCCGAGGGCGGCCAGGGCCGCCGATAGGCGGCCGGGTCCGCCGGGGAACTGGGCTACGGTCGCCGGCGCCACCAAGGCGTAGGCTGGATTCTCGGATTCCGTCACGGCTATGGCCTCGAGCAGCCTGGAGGGCTCCATGACGGCTCCGAAGGGACACTCGCGGACGCAGCGGCCGCAGTCGACGCACTTGTCGCGGTCTATGCGTCGTTTGCCGTCTTCCTGGCGGGATATGGCCCCGACGGGGCAGGCGTCCTCGCAGGGTACGGGTACGCGGATGACGGCCCGGTACGGGCAGGCCTGGACGCATAGGCCGCAGCCGACGCAGAGGGCCGAGTCTATGCGCGCCTGCCCGTCTACGAAGCGTACGGCCTTCTTGGGACAGTTCGTTGAGCAGGGGCGGGCCAGGCAGCCTTGGCATGCGTCGGTGACGCGGTAGGGCGCGCTGACGCAATCGTTGCAGGCCTCCTCGAGGAGGTAGAGCGATGGCGATGGCGGCGCGCCGCGGGCGAGGGCCTCCGCGGCATAGTCCGCCAGGGGGCGCTCCACGTCGTCCTTGGAGCCCATATCGAAACCGAGGCGGGCGGCCGTGCGCAGCCGTAGTATGGCGCGGTCCTTATGGACGCAGCAGCGTATCGTCTGCCAGCCGGGCGCGGTCATGGCGTAGGGAAGGCGCTCTATGTCCTCGACGAGCCGATGCTCCAGCCGTAGCTTGGCGATTCGGGCCAGGATCTCCCGTCGTACGCGAAAGGCCCCGTTATTAGGGTTCACGTCAACCTCCTAGCTCGCGGACGCGGGCCTCTATGGCTGCGGCGAGGGACTCGACATCGGCTCCCGCCAGCGGGACGCCGTCGACCGTGGCGTAGGGCGCGCCCCCGGCGGGGCCGCCTGGAGAGGGGGCGCCCGCCGAGGAACCAGGACCGTGGCAGCGGTCCAGGCAGGGGCTGCCCTCTATGGATACCCGGGCCCGCGCCTCGGGGCTCAGGCGTTCGCCCACGAGGAACAGGTGGGAGCCGCCCATGACATGGCAGGCGGTTCCCGCGCATATGACGACGCGGATAGGCTCGGGCATGGGATCCTCCTCGGCGGCGGGCGCCTATATGAACGAGACCTTGGTCTCTTTTAGCTGGCGGGTTTCTAGGGCGGCGCATATGCGCTTGACGACGTTGCGCCTGATCTCCAGGTCCACGGGCATGGTGGGGTCCTGGTGGGCCTCGTTGATGCGGGTACCCACGACGAACTGGATGACGTCTGAGTCGAGCATGAGCTCGAGGAGGCGCCCGGCGGCGTTCCGGGGCGGAGAGTCGGTCTGGTCGGCCTCGAGCAGGGAGGCGACGCGGGCGAGGGTCAGGATGCCCTCGGTGACGAGGTCGGCGCCGGCCATCTCGGAGGCCGGCGGTATCTCCGGGTCCAGGTTCTTGAGGTCGACGACGATGCCGGCGCCGGTTTCCCGTGCCAGGATGTTGGCGGTGGTACCGCCGGCCACTACCTTGCGCCCGTCGAAGGTGGCGAAGATCCTGGCCATCTCCTTATCGCGATCCTTGGACAGGGGCGGTCCGGAGAGCACGAGGAGCCTGCGCGGAGCGCGCCAGTACGCCACGCCGCAGGTGATGTCGTCCTTGGGCTCCCAGGCGTCCTTCTTGATCGCCTCGCGTACGACGGACTTGGCGAGCGCCCTCGCCGATAGCGGGCCCGATGACGAGGCCACGAGGTCGCGTACGAAGTCCTGCGTATCCGCGTCGCCCCAGCCCAGGGGGTAGGGCCGCGAGCCCATGCCGGACTGGGTGACGCCGTCGGAGTAGAGCACGATGCGATCGCCCGGCCGAGCGTCGAAGCTCGATAGCCGGAGCACCGCGTCGCCCTTGGCCCCGCCGCGCCCGCGCGGAAGGCGTAGCTCCGACTTCACCGGCTCGACGAGGGTTCCTTCCCGTAGGAGGGCGTAAGGGGGATTGTCGTACTCGATGACGCGGACGTGCCCGCCCGGCAGGATGTCTACCAGGGTGAAGGTAGCGTAGCTGATGCGGCGCTGCGAGCAGACCGGCAGGGAGCGCATGACGAATTCGGCGACGCGCCTGAGCGGTATGTCGGCGGCCACGCAGCGCGCGGCCATGGTGGCCGTCAGGGTGGCCAGCACGCCGGCCTTGATCCCGGAGCCGAGGCCGTCGGACAGCACGGATATGACGCGGCCGTCGTCGCGCTTGATGGTCTGGAAGACGTCTCCGGGCGCGCTCTGGCCGTGCTTGGACGACTGGTAGTGCGATATCTCCAGGAAGGTATTCTTCATCGTAGCCTAGCCGCGCGGGCCCTTGGGCGGCGGGCCTTCTCGGGGAGGAGAATCGGCGCGAGACCCGGGCTCGAGGGCGTCGAAGGGGTCGCCCTTGCCTGCCTGGCCGGGCGAGAATGACTCGATGATGGACTGCAGTATGGCCTCGCTCTCGGCGGCGTTCTCGCCGAGGAGGTAGGCTATCTTCTGTACCGTCGCTACGTTCTTCCGTATAACCGCGCGGGCTTGCGACACGACGCGATCCTTGCGTATCCATGGCACGGTGACGTCCTGGAAGATGCCCCCGACGACCAGCCCGGGCTCGACGGCGAATACCGAGCCCGAGAGGACGCGGCCGGCGTACTTAAGGTCGTGGCTGACCGTGTCCGGCCGGCCAGCGATGAAGGCGCCTTCCTCGAAGGCGGCCTCGAAGACGTGCCAGAACGGGGCGAGCTTGCGTATGTCGGCTCCCTCGAGGCCCGGCTTGGCGTCGAAGAGGCGCTCGGCGTCCGGCCCAAGGAGCCGGGCGAAGGGGCGATTGCATTCGACCACCTGGAAGCGGGCGTCTACGAGGACTACGCCCGAGGGCATGGCCTTTATGAGGGCATTGGCCTTCTTCTGGGCCAGCTTGCGCATGTAGGAGGCGCACATCGTGCGCTCGGCCTTACCTGATATCATGGCGGTCGCGAAGGAGCGGCAGCTGTCGTAGCCGCAGGAGGAGCAGTTGAGCTCGTCCTCGCGCGTCAGCTTGCCTATGGAGCGGAGCGCCTCGAGTATCGCTTCCTCTCCCGGTTCCTTCTCGAGTATCGGCGTGGCGACTCGCTCGGTCTCCGGCGCCGCCTCGGCGTCCCTGCGGTCGCTCGAGGATCGGCCGTAGTCAAGCACCGCCAGCCGCTTGCGTACGGAGCCGCGCCGGTGCTCGGCCTCCGGCCCGTTGACGCAACCGCCCTCGCAGGCCAGGAGCTCGAGGAAGATGGGCGAGGCGCCGTCGTAGCTCTCGAGTCCCTCGAGCGCGCGTTCTATCTGCCCCAGGCCCGAGTAGGAGACGCAATGGATGGACAGGCCCGGCGCGTATTTCTTGATGCCTACGATCATGCCGCCGTCTATGGGGTAGAGCGAGCCCTTGGCGGCTCGTTCCGGGAAGAAGCGGTCGTCGTCGGTCGGCTGGCACCTGCGCGGGTCTATGCCCGCCGCCTCGAACCAGCCGCGCAGCTCTCGGAAAGTCACCGCGGCGTCGATGACGCGCGAGCGATCGGCCTCGCGCTTCTTGCCTATGCAGGGGCCGATGAATATGACGGCGGCGCCCGGGCCAAGCCTAGCCTTGAGGTCGGCCGCGTGGGTACCGAGCGGCGATTCCGTCGTCGATAGGAAGCGGGCGAGCTCGGGACGATAGAGGAGGACGTAATCGTTAACGACGGGGCAGGCGCTCGAAAGGATGACCCTGCCCGGGCCCTTGTGCCGGGCGCCCGATAGCTCAGCGGCGAGCGTCCTCGAAACGGCGTCGGCTCCCCATGCGGTCTCGGAGACGTGGGTGAAGCCGAGGGCCCGGAGCGCGGCTATGAGGCGCCGGGGCTCGACGTCGGGGAATTCGGCCGCGAAGGAGGGAGCCAGGCTGGCCACGACCACGGGCTTCATGGCCATGATGGCCCTGGCTCGCTCCACGTCGGACCGGACTTTCTTGGCGTTGGCCGGGCAGACCTCGACGCAGTGCCCGCAGAGCACGCAGAGCTCCGGCACGACGCTCGCCTTGCCGTCGGTGACCCGGATGGCCTTGACGGGACACTCGCGAACGCACTTGTAGCAATCGATGCAGGCCGCGCTCTCGGTCCTGATGGGCTCGTACCCGGGCATAGGCTATTCGCTCCTCAGCTCGTGCTCAAGTATATCCTCGATGGCGGCCGGGTCAACGCCGCGGTATACCTTGTCGCCGATGCGCAGGTTGGGACCCTCGCGGCAGAGCCCCTCGCAGAGGGTGCCGGTGAATTCCACGTCGGCCTCCACTCCTTCTCGCCTGAGCCAGCGCTGGATGATATCGGCGTTCCTCGCGTTACCGCGAGCGTAGCAGGAGGAGCCCATGCAGATTGCTATGGTTTTCCGGGGATGGTCCATGTAGGAATAGTATATAAATATATCGATAAGGTCAATGGGAATAGAGCCCTGCACGACTGCCGGGCCTAGCGGGAAAGCTCCAGGTAGACGGAGTCTGCCAAGCCGAAGCCCGCGGTCTTGGCCATGTCCTTGGCGTACTCGTCGTAGAGCATGTCGGAGAAGATCTCCTCGGCCTGGCCCCCGTCGATGAGCCCCGACTTCTCGACGGTGCCGCGCATCTCCTTGAGCATCATGTTGACGAAGATGGACTCGAACTCGCGGCACTGCTCGTAGAGCTTGCTCCCCCGGTCGATGGACGCGGCCCGGCCTCCCTGCGCGGCTCCGGCGCCCAGGCCCTGGGCGCGGCCGGAGGGAACCTTGATGGGCTGGTTGCGGTAGGCTAGCGTGGCGCTATCGATGGTCATGGCCTACTACCTCTTGAGGCTGGTCGCGGTGCCGAGCATGTTGTCGCTCGTCTGGATGGCCTTGGAGTTGAACTCGTAGGCGCGCTGGGCGACTATCATGCTGACCATCTCGCGGACGACCGATACGTTGGACATCTCGAGGAACTTGTGGATAGTCTTGCCCATGCCGTCGAAGCCGGGCCGCCCGGGGATCGGGTCTCCCGAGGCGTTTGAAAGCTTGTACAGGTTCTCGCCGACGGCGGTAAGGCCGACGGGGTTGGCGAAGCGGTAGAGCTCCAGGCGTCCGACGTCTATGGGATCGTCCTGGCCGGGCACCTTGACGCTGACGCGGCCGTCCTGGCTGATGGAGAGCGTCTCCGGGATGAAGTCCTCGGGCAGGACGAGCTCGGGCATGAGCTTGTAGCCGTTCGAGGTGACGAACTGACCGTTAGCGTCTATCTTGAAGGCGCCGTCGCGGCTGTAGGCGTAGGAACCGTCGTACATCATGACGCGGAAGAAGCCGTCGCCCATGATGGCTATGTCGGAGACGTTCTCGGTGTTCTGCAGGTTGCCCTGGGTGAACTGGCGCTGGGTGGCCGACAGCTTGACGCCGTGTCCCATCTGCACGGGCACGGGAACGACGGTGTCCTCGGTCGCTGGCGTGCCCGCCACGCGAACGGTCTGGTAGATGAGGTCCTCGAAGTCGGCGCGCATCTTCTTATAGCCGGACGTGTTCACGTTGGCCAGGTTATTGGAGATCGTGTCGATGCTGGCCTGCTGCCCTATCATGCCGCTAGCCGCCGTCCATAAGCTTCGTACCATGCTGTCCTCCGAGGCGGGCGCCCCTTGTCTCGTTTCTACTATCGGCAGGAACCGGGATAGGGCTTAGCCCCGGCTATCGCGACGACCGTCCGGCCTAGACCCTGGCGACCTCGTTGATGAGCTTGCCGAGCGAGGCATCCTCGGACTGGATGGTCTTCTGGTTGGCCTCGTAGGCGCGGTTGACCTCTATCATGCGCACCATCTCGGTGATGGGGTTGACGTTTGACGCCTCGACGAAGCCCTGGACGACCTTGGGCCGGGTCCTGCCGGCCAGGAGGGCCGCCGGGCCGGATTCCTCGGTCTCCTTCCAGAGGCTGGAGCCCTGCTTGGCCAGGTAGCGAACCGTATCGAAGTCGACGAGCTTGATGGTGTCGAGGAGCACGGGCTCCTCCCACTCGTTCTGCTCCCGGCCGACGAGGTCGAGGGGGTCGTCCTGGTATGCCTCGTTGACCCAGACGCGGCCGTCCTTGTCCACCTGGAAGTTGTTGGCCTTGACGCGGATGGGGCCGGACTCGCCCAGGACGGGATAACCCTCCTTGGTCTCCAGGAAGCCTTCCTTGCCGAGGACGAAGGAGCCGTTGCGGGTATAGCGCTCTCCGTAGGGCGTAGAGACGCACATGAAGCCCTTACCGTCCAGCGCCAGGTCGAAATCGCTGTCCGTGCCCTTGAGCGCGCCCTGCTCGAGCTCCGTGAAGACCTCGTTCGACTCGACGCCGGTGCCGACCTTGCCTATGACGGGCGCCATGTCGCCCGAGCCGAGCGGGTGCAGGTAGACGCCGTCGTCGTCCATGCGCCTGAGGAGGAGCTGCGCGAAGGCCTTGCTGACGGTCACGTCGCGCTTATAGCCGTCGGTATCGATGTTGGCGAGGTTGTTGGCTATCGCGTCGAGCCGGACCTGCTGGGCGGCCATGCCGCTCGCTCCCGTGTACAATCCCCTGATCATCGCTAGTCCTCCACGGTTAAGGTATCGGCGGTCGGGAGGAGCGGATTAAGCATTGAAAAGCGTGTCTTATATCGTGACGAGTCCTCCCGAGTCTATTTCCTTGACGAATATCTTCTCGTAGCGGCCGGAGTTGTCGAAGCGAACGGTCGGAGCGTAGGTGCTCATGAAGAAGAACATGACGTCGCTCATGTCGTCCTGCGACTCGATCAAGGAGTAGCGGTAGTATATCTCTCCCTCGTGCGCCAGGAGGACGGCGCGGCGGCGCTCGTCCTTCTCTGTCTCCGGGTCGGTGGCCACGCGTAGCGTGGCGCGTAGTCCCCCGTAGTACGAGCGCGCGAGTAAGTAGAGGTTGAGCTTGCCGCCTGAGTCCTTGTAGTAGAGCTCCGCTATGCCGCCCATCGCCGGTACCGCGCCGATGATGGCGTATTTCTCTGCCTTAACTATAGGGGACCAGCGAACGGTATAGTAGGCCGCGCCCGCGTCTACGGACTTGCGAATGTCATACGCCACCGGGATAGGGTATCATGCGGTCGGCGGCGGCGCCTACTCCGCAAGATGTTGGAACTGGTACGAACCTTCGTGATAGCGAGCTCGTAATTACTTGCCGGACAATAAGGTAACGAGCTCGGTCTTGTCTATCGTTAAAGCTTTAAGATAGCTACCTACAAGGCAAGGAAATGCCTTACGGGTATCACTAAGCTTCGTACCAGTGCCGATTTCTCGGGGGTCTGTACATTTTATATAAATAGGTATAAACCTATGTCCGTTCCGCTCTACGAGCCGACCCGATCCCTTCGACCGAGCCCCCTCGCCTCAGAGCGAAAAGCGCAAGGAAGAAGTAAACGGTGCGAGATATCGTAGAACGCGTAGTACGGGCCGAGAATCAGGCGCGATCCACCATTGAAGCCGCAAGGCGACGTGCCTCCGAGATACGAGCGGCCGCCGACGAGGCGGCCTCGGGCCGGCTATCCGCGGCTCGCGAGTCAGCCGTCGCGGCGAGCCGCGCGAGCCTCGACGCGGCCCGTGCCGAGGCCGAGGCCTTGATCCTCCAGGCCCGCGCGGATGCCGAAACCGCGGCGAGCGCGGCGCTGGACGCCGCCGCGTCCTCCCGGGAGGCCATAGCCGCCTCCGTAGCGGCGATGATAACGGGACGGCCGTCATGAGGGCCTGATGCCTATGAGATCCGCACTCAGGGCCTATGGCTTCGTGCATGCGAAGCTCAAGGCCAGACTCAGTAAGCGCCTGCCTCCGGAAACGATCGACCGCCTGATCAAGGCCCGCTCGCTCCCGGAGGCGGTTCAGTTTTTAAAGGGTACGGACTACGAGCCGCTCCTCAAGGCCTATACAGAGACGGGCGATCTCTCCCTCGCCGAGGCGGCCTTGTACGCGCGAGAGGTCGCCGCCTATGCGGAACTGTATAGGTTCCTGGACGAGCCGATGCTGTCCTTCGTTAAGGCGCTGGCGCTGCGCTACGAGATAGAGCAGGTCAAGTCTGCCACGCGCCTCTGGTTCGACGCGACCGTCCGAGGGCGCTCCATCGACGGTAAGTCCGGATACGTCTATCGCGGCGTCATCGCCCACTCGCTCGATATCGACGCCATCGTTCGATCGCCCGACGCCGAGTCCCTTGCGAGGGCCCTGGGCACCTCGCCCTACGCCGCCATGGCTCGGCGCGAGCTGCCCGGCGTCGTAGCGGCCAGATCCTTGCTGCGCTTCGAGCTATCCCTGGATCGCTTCTTCTACGATGAGGCCTTCGGCGCGGCGGCCCGGCTCTGGCCGGCGGACAGGAAGGTCGCCGAGCGATCGCTGAGCATAGACGTCGATGCCCAGAACATGGCTCGCGCCGCTCGCCATGGCGTCTCGCGGGCGGACAGACCCGCGGTCGCCGGAACCGGTATGCCCGGAGGCGCCGGGACCGAGGCGACGCTCGGGGACTACCTGCTACCGTACGGTACGGCGTACCGGCGGCTCGCCAAGGCCGGGGGCGACGGCCCGAGGGGCTCGAGCCCGGCCGCGTCTATCGGCGAGGTTCCCGAGCGAGGCGCCCGCGGCGAGCCCCTTCGCCGAGCCGCCTTGCTCGAGGCAGCCGCGCGCGGCGCCGTGGCCGCCGAGGCCGGGAGGAACCTGGCAGGCTATCCGTTCTCGATAGGCGTCGTAGTAGCGTACTTCGAGCGACGCCAGGAGGAATGCCGGGCCGTGATGATCGCGCTCAACGCCAAGCGCTACGCCCTGCCGGAAGAAAGGATCAGGAGCTTCCTATGATCTTCACGTCACCGATGAGGCTGCTGGCGGCCGTGGTCCGCCAAGCAGATTCCGATGCCATAGCCCGAGAGCTCCTGAGGCAGGGGGCCCTCGAGATGGTGTCTCCTCGCGAGCTCGCCGGCGATTGGGGCGCCAGCCTGTCGGCGGGCGACCCGGGCGCGGCCCTGGACCGTCTGACGGAGGCCCGTAAGCGCGTCGAGCTCTTCATGGGCATGGCTACGCCGCCGCTGGAGAGACCGGCCCTCGACGGCTCCGAGGTCGGCATAGGCGACGATGGCGATGGCATAGGGCTAGCCGAGAAGCGCCTCGACGCGATCGCCGCCGACGTCAGCGGCCTCAGGGAGCGACAGAAGGTCATCCAGGACGAGATACTCAAGCTGGACGAGATGCGCCGTCAGGTCGAGGCCTTCGGCGACCTCAAGGCGGCCTCGGCCGCCTCCGGCGCCTACTCGTTCCTATCCATACGGGCGGGCCTCTTACCCTCGGCGCAGGAGAAGGCCCTCTCCTCGGCGCTCGACGGGATGCCCTACGTGATCGTACCCTCGAGCGGAGAGGCGGCGGCCTCTGGGGAGCGCCCCATCGTCCTCCTGTCGCTCAAGCGCGACGCGCAACGCGTCGAGACCGCCCTGCAGTCGCTCGGCTGGCGCGACGCCCGCCTGCCCGACGCGGGCAAGGACGGCAAGGCTGCCCTCGACTCCCTGGATGCCCGGATGGACGAGCTGCGCGCCAGGCAGCGCGCCTGCGGAGCGGAGCTCGGCGAGTACTTCGGTCGGGTCGGCCCCGAGCTAGCCTCCCTGTGGGCCGCGATACGCGTCAAGGAGCTCGTGGGCACCGTCCGCTCGCGCTTCTCCCGCACCGAGCGCACCGTGCTCTTCTCCGGCTGGATCCCCGCCGAGAGGGCCGCGGAGGTCGAGGCGGGCATACGCGGGGCCGCCGAGGGCGGCGTGAGCCTCCAGTGGATGGAGCCTGGCTCGGGCGAGACCAAGGCCCTGCAGGCTCCGGTGGCCATGCGCAACCCCGCACCCCTAAGGCCGTTCGAGGGCCTCGTGAGGAACTACGCCGTACCCGAGTACGGCGCCGTCGATCCGACGCCCTTCGTCGCCGTGGCCTACCTATGCATGTTCGGGCTGATGTTCGGCGACGCGGGCCACGGCCTCGTCGTCGCATTGATAGGTCTCATCGGCCTCTGGAAGGCACGAAAGGGCGGCAAGCCCGACGGACTCTTCAAGATAATCGCCTACTGCGGCGGCGCGGCCATAGTGGCCGGCGTCCTCTTCGGCTCGTACTTCGGGATGGGGCTCTTTCCGCCGCTCTGGTTCGACTACCACGGCATCGTGAACGGCCACGGCGGTTCGGGAGCGGTCCGTAGCGTCTACGACATCCTAGGCATAACCATACGCTTCGGCATGGTCGTCCTGGGCGCCGGCTTCATCATCAACTGGGTCAACCTGGCGCGCAAGGGCGAATGGCTCACGCTGTGCCTGGACAAGGCGGGTCTCGCGGGCGGGTGGATCTACGGCGCCGGCGCCTGGGCCGCGTTCTACTACGTGGGAACGGGGTACCGGGAGCTCCCGCCGGGAGACCTCCTCTTCTTCCTGCTCGGGCTGCCGACCATGGCGCTCGGGCTCAAGGCGCCGCTCGAGTTCATCCACGAGCGAAGGCATGGGGGCAAGCGCTTCAAGCCGGCGATGGTCATGGACTTCACCATGGAATGGATCGTGGAGATACTCGAGGTCTACTCGGGCTACCTTGCCAACACGCTCTCCTTCATGCGCGTGGCCGGCCTCGGCATAGCGCACGTGAGCCTCATGACGGCCTTCTTCCAGATTGCGCGGATGATAAGCCCGGAGGGGCCGCTGTCGCCCGTCGCCATACTCGTGTTGGCGCTCGGCAACGCCCTCGTGATAGCCCTGGAAGGCCTGTCCGCGGGCATACAGTCGCTGAGGCTCAACTATTACGAATTCTTCTCTAAGTACTTCAACGGTACCGGCAAGGCGTACCGTCCAATCAGCCTAAGCGGCGCATAGAAAGCCTAAGGAGTAGCATCATGGTAGACGTACGGAAACGCTTCGGTAAGAGGGTCGGCGCTAGCCTGGCCGTGGTGGTGGGGCTGATGGTCCTGTTCGGAGCCTTCGCCGCGACCGGCGCCGCCGAGGCGGCTCACGCGACGGTCGTATCGCCCGAGCAGGCCAAGGTCCAGCAGTTCGGCCTCGTGGCCGCGGCCATCGCCTTCGGCCTCGGCGCCATAGGCGCCGGCATAGCCATAGCCAACGTGGGCGCGGCCGCCATGGGCGCGATAGGCGAGCGTCCGGAGATCGCGAGCCAGGCTCTCATCTTCATCGCCCTCGCCGAGGGCCTCGTCGTGTTCGGATTCATCACCGCGCTCATGATACTGGGTAAGATCTAGCCGCCCATGCGCTACTACGTGATCGGCGACGAGGATACGGTGCTCGGCTTCGGCATGGCCGGGGTCGAGGGGCGCTCGGCCGCTTCGGTGCCGGAGGCGGAGGCCGCCTTCGACGAAGCGATAGCCGATCCCGACATCGGTATCCTGGCCGTCACCGAGCGGGTCGCGGAGATGATACGGTCGCGCGTCGATCGCTACCTCTTCTCCGACGCCTTCCCGCTCATCGTGGAGATACCGGATCGCGGGGGCCGCTTGCCCGGAAGGCCGACGCTACGCGAGACGGTCAATGCCGCAATTGGCATACAGCTTGGCTAGGGGAACGATAATGGATAGTCGAATGGACGATACCGAGGCCATAGCCGCCGGTATCATGGCCGACGCGGAGGCGGAGGCCGCCTCGGTCGTGGCCGAGGCCGAAGCGTACGCCGCCTCCGTCGGGGCGAGAGTCGCCGAGCAGGCCCAGCTCGCGGAACGCGAGGCCGCGGCGAAGGCGGCCGCCCAGGCCCAGGCCATACGGGCGGACGCCGCCTCCAAGGCGGCCATAGAGCGGCGCAAGGGCTCGCTTTCGCTCCAGGAGGGCATAGCCGCGTCAGTCGTGGCGCGCGCCATCGAGCTCGTCGCGGCTATGCGCTCCTCGCCCGGCTATCGGGACGTCCTCCGCGCCTGGATAGCCGAGGCCGCGATAGGCCTCTCCGCCGACTCGGCTACCGTCAACGCCGCCAAGGAGGACCTGCCGTTCATTGACGAGGCTCTCCTGCGCGAGGCGGAGGCCGAGGCGCGTAGCTCGACGGGTAAGCCCGTGAGCCTGCGCAAGGTGGAGGGAGACCCGGTACTGGGCCAGGGCGTCTACCTGGTGGCCGACGGCGGTAGGCTCGCGTACGATAATCGCGTGGCCGCGCGCCTCGAGCGCGACAAGACGGCCGTCAGGCGGCGCGTCTACGAGGCGCTGGCCGCCGCCGCGGAGGTGAAGGCATGAGCCCGAGGATCATAGGTCAGGTCAGGCGAGTCAACGGCCCGGTCATAGAGGCTATGGGCATAAGCGACGCGCGCATGCTCGAGCTCGTCAGGGTCGGCGAGGCCGGCCTCGTGGGCGAGATCATCAAGCTATCGGGCCGGTCGGCGGTGATCCAGGTCTACGAGGACACCACGGGCCTGGCTCCCCATGACAATATCTACGGCTCGGGCTTGCCGCTCTCGCTCGAGCTGGGGCCCGGCCTCATAGGCACCATCTACGATGGCATCCAGCGCCCCTTGGACGCGCTCTACGCCCTTTCCGGCCGCTTCATAGAGCGCGGCGTCTCCGCCGAGGCCCTGGACAGGAAGAAGGCCTGGGACTTCGCGCCAGTGGCCGTCGCGGGCGCAGCCGTGCGCGGCGGCGAGATCCTGGGCACCGTCCAGGAGACCTCTCGCATCGAGCACCGCGTCTGCGTGCCGCCCGGAGTAACGGGCACCATCTCCCGCGTCGCGCCCGCCGGACCCTACCGCGTCGACGAGACGGTGGCCGTGGTGGAGACCGCCGCGGGGCCGCGCGAGCTATCGATGATGCAGCGCTGGCCCATTCGCGACCCTCGTCCCATAGCGGC
This sequence comes from uncultured Treponemataceae bacterium, assembly GCA_964573825.1. GTDB lineage: Bacteria > Spirochaetota > Spirochaetia > Treponematales > UBA12059 > SZUA-370. The sequence continues at coordinate 311 of CAZNNA010000036.1, read as the reverse complement.
GAGGCGAGCCTTGGACCTGCCGCTCGTCACCGGCCAGCGCGTCATCGATATGCTCTTTCCCCTGGCCAAGGGCGGCACGGTCGCCATACCCGGCGGCTTCGGTACCGGCAAGACCATGACCCAGCACGCCATAGCAAAGTGGTGCGACGCCGACATCATCGTCTACGTCGGCTGCGGCGAGCGCGGCAACGAGATGGCGGACGTGCTGTCCAGCTTCAAGAAGCTGCGCGACCCCGGCACCGACCGTCTGCTTTTAGAGAAAGAGATCTTCATCGCCAACACCTCGAACATGCCCGTCGTGGCGCGCGAGG
>CAZNNA010000035.1:0-16852 GCA_964573825.1 uncultured Treponemataceae bacterium | reverse complement strand
CCTACGAGGTAGCCCTCGACGCCTCGGACAAGGCCAGGATGCGCGCCGTGCTCGCCCGGGCCGGCGTACCGGTGCCCGCCTTCGCCGCCGGCGGCGAATACGAAGACCCCGAGCGGCTCGCCGAGTCCGTGGCGCCGCTCCCCCTCGTCGTCAAGCCGGTGGACAGCATGGGCGCCCGGGGCTGCCGCCTGGCGCGGACCCCGGCCGAGCTCGCGGAGGCCTGGGCCGACGCCCTGGCCTTCTCCCGTACCCGCCGCGCCATAATCGAGGCCTACCTCGAGGGACCGGAGTTCAGCCTGGACGCGGTAGTCAGCAACGGCCGCGTGGCCGTACGCGGCATAGCCGACCGCTTCGTGACCTTCGAGCCCTACTTCGTGGAGATGGGCCATACCATGCCCAGCTCCTACGGTCCCGAGGTAGTGAAGGCCGTGACGGACACCTTCCTCGCCGGCATAGCCGCCTTGGGGATACGCGACGGCGCGGCCAAGGGCGACATCAAGTACACCCGCGACGGCCCCTTCGTGGGAGAGATAGCCGCCAGGCTGTCGGGCGGCTACATGTCGGGCTGGACCTATCCCTACGCGAGCGGCCTCGAGGCCACCGCCGAGGCCATAGACATAGCCTGCGGCCACGCGCCCGGCTTCGCCGAGCCGAGCCTGTCGCTGTCCTGCGCCGAACGAGCCTGGATATCGATGCCTGGCCGCGTGGCCTCCGTCACCGGGCTAGAGGCCGCCTCTGCGCGCCGGGGGGTGCGCGACGTCTTCCCCCGCGCCGCGCCGGGGCAGCGCGTCGCCTTTCCCTGCAATAACGTCCAGAAGTGCGGCAACGTCCTGGCCGTGGCCGCTACCCAGGCGGAGGCCGACGCCATCGCCGAGGCCGCCGCGCGCGACGTACTCGTACGGCTCGAGCCGGGCGACGATGAGTCGGCTGCCTTCCTGTCCCGCGATACGGCCTGGGCCTGGGCTCCCGACGCCTTCGGGGGACTGTCGGCCATGACGCTCGCCTCGCTCGCCAAGCTACCCGACATGCTGCGCCTCCCCGAGCCGGGTTCCCTGAGGCCTGTTTCGCCTAAGCTGAGCATAGGCATAGCGCCCCTGCGCGGCCTAGAGGCCGAGGCCGCTCGCGACTGGCAAGGCCGATCGCCCGCCGAGGCCCTCGCCGCCGTGGAGTCCCTGTGCGGCGCCCGCGTCGGGCTCGACGCGGACATAGTCCTAGGCGCCGCCTTCTGGCGGGCCTTCCTGCGCGGCGGCTACCAGGGCGGGGTCCTGGCCGTCGACGCGGCCCTGGGGCGTCGCCCATGAGGCGGCGCCAATGAGACGGTATCCATGAGGCATCGGCCATGATACGGAGAGCCCGCCTGGCCTTCCTGTTGCTCGCCGCGCTCGCCGGGGCCGCCGCCGCGGAGGACTACGTGCCGCTGGACGAGGCCGCGAAGGCCTGGAAGGCCAGCGTCTCCTACGATCCCCTGACCGGGACCGGCCACATCCTTCGCGGCCAGGACCTGGTGCGCTTCAAGAGCGGCTACGGACTCTACTCGCTTGGCGGCGGCAAGGCCCTCCGTTCGGCCCCGCTGACCTACGGCCCCTCCGGGCTACGACTGCCGGCTACGACCCGCGACGCCATAGCCCGCTATTTCGACGAGCGCGACGCCGACCGAGGCTCGCGCTTCCGCATCGCGGCGATCATCATCGATCCGGGCCACGGCGGCAAGGATCCGGGGGCCATAGGCGAGTTCGGCTCGGGTAAGGGCCGTTTCCGCATACTGGAGAAGGACGTGGCATTGTCCGTGGGCAAGGACGTCCACGCGAGGCTCGCCGCTCGCTATCCCGAGAAGAGCCTCCTCATCACCAGGGAAGGCGATACCTACCCGACGCTCGACGAACGGGTGGACATGGCCAACGAGCTGGAACTGGGCATAAACGAGGCCATCATCTTCATATCCATACACGCCAACGCCTCATTCAATACCGCCGCTTCCGGCTTCGAGGTCTGGTACCTTAACCCCGACTATCGAAGGACGGTCGTGGACGAGAAGAAGGCCGCCGGCGTGGACACCCAGGTGCTTCCGATACTGAACGCCATGCTCGAGGAGGAGTACACCACCGAGAGCGTCTTCCTGGCCAAGAGCATACTGTCCGGCATCAAGGAACGCGCGGGCTCCGATGCCGTCGACCGCGGCCTCAGGGCCGAGGAGTGGTTCGTCGTCAGGAACGCCAAGATGCCCTCGGTCCTCGTTGAGCTAGGCTTCGTGACCAACGAGGCGGAGGCCAGGCGCCTTGCGGATCCGGCTTACTTGCGCAAGCTTTCGGACGGCATCTATAATGGCATCAGCGACTTCATAGATTACTTTGAGCGCAGGAAAGGCCCTACAGCACCGTGAAGCCTTCGTTCCGAACAGCCTTGAGCACCGTCGATAGGCGACTGCACGTGATCCTCCAGCCGCGGGTCCTATGGCTCGCGCTCCTCTGCGTATCCTTCCTCGCCTCGGCGACTCTCGCGGTAGCTAGGCCATGGCGAAGCTCGGTGACGCTGTGGTTTCCCGGCTCGCGGGGCAACGAGGATCGGCCTCGGCCCGAGCTTCGCCGGGTCCCCCGTCGCGGGGACGCCTCGGCCTTCGCGAGGACCGTGGCCGAGGAGCTACTGCTCGGGCCCATCGACGCCCTCTCGCGTCCCCTGGCGCCGGCGAGCGCCTCCGTGCGAACCGCCATCGCCTCTAACAAGCACGTATACGTGGATCTCTCGGCCGACGTGCTCTTCGGTCGCCCCGATTCGGATGGCGTCTACGGCATGCCGCTCGTCGCGCCCAGGCAGGCGTTGACCCTGATACGCGATACCATAGCCTGGAACATGCCGGGATATAGGGTCACGGTAACTGTCGCGGGCCAGGAGTCGCAGTAAATGCGCTATGCAAAGCGATTTGAGCCGTTTCCGCGATTTAAATAATTGACAAAGGGTATGGCTTGGCTATAATCAAGTCAAATTGGGTAAATGGTACGCGCACTATGGAAAGGAGCATTTGAATGAGAAGGCCGTTAGCTCTGATCGTCGCAGCTCTGCTTATCGCGGGCGCCTCGGTCGTCTTCGCCGATGAAGCCGTTCTGATCGACTTTTCGCTGCTCGGGGCAGACATTATCGAGGATCCGATCGATAAGAGCCTGACCCAGAATCGCGCCACGATGATGGATTTCTCCACCGTCGCCGGGGCGAGCTACACCGAGGAGCAGAAGAAGCAGATGGCGATCTCCCTCGCCATAGAGAACTGGGACGTGGTACTCGCCTCTTCCTCCAGGACCGGCACCCGCCAGGCCGTCTCCTACACCCGCGAGGCCAAGATCGCCCAGGAAGCCAAGCAGTTCCCCGGCGCGACCACCCTCGGCGTCCGGGTCAATTTCCCCCTCGAGCCCTTCAACTCCTGGGCGCGCATCCAGCCCCCCTTCGACGTGCCCGCCTTCGAGCCTAAGGCCGACATCGACGATTCCGGCAAGATCACGCCCAAGGCCGGCGCCCAGGGTTCCGATCCCGTCAACGCCCGCCTGTCCCGCTTCGAGGGCAGCTACAGCGCCGATACCAAGATCACCACCGCCCTCGGCGTGGTCAAGAACGTCGGCGTCATCAAGTCGGTGGCGATCAACGTCAAGGGACTCAACTTCCCCCACGGCCTGTCGCTCATCCTCAAGGACAACGACGGCGTAGAGCACGTGATGTTCATGGGCTACCTGAACTTCGACGGCTGGCGCGAGCTGCGCTGGGACAATCCCCAGTACATCTCCGACGTCCGCAACCGCGAGCTCAGGATCGATCCGCTCTATCCGCGCTCGACCCCCTTCGTTAAGTTCGCCGGCTTCATCATCCACCGCGACGCCGCCGCCGCCGGCGGGGACTTCATCGCTTACGTCAAGGACGTCAAGATCCTCTACGACAAGGCCGTGCTGGAGCCCGTCCGCGACATCGACGACGAGGCCATCTGGGGCATCGTCGGCAAGAAGGAAGACGATCGCAAGCGGCTCGAGAGCCAGCGCTTCGGCGCCTCCCAGGTCATGCGCTACATCGAGCGCCTGAAGCAGGAGACCAAGACCGACTTCAGCGGAGCCGCCGCGGCTGGAGCGACCAAGTAATCGTAGTGCGCGCTAAAGCATAACGAGCCGGCTCCATAGGGAGCCGGCTTTTTAGTATTATTTAGGAAACTGCGTTAAAATCGGCGGACCGCGAGATCGAGCTTGCCCCCGAGCCTAAGAAGGCGTATCCTTACGACATGGAAACGACCGAGCCCATACGGAGGGCCGAGCTCGAGCGGCGGTATCGAGCGGAGGCCAAGACCATGGAGGCCATCCTGAGCGGCATGGTCTCCCGAATCCAAGCCGCCGTAAGCGAGGAAGGCCTCTTCCCGGCCTATAAGCATCGAATCAAGTCCTTCCAGAGCTATTTCTCCAAGCGCATCAAGTTCGCCCGCGACGCCTCCACCCATGGCGCCGCGCCGTTGCCCATAACCGACCTTATAGCTGTTCGTATCATCTGTCCGTTCATCGGGGACCTGGAGCGCGTGGAGAAGGCGCTGGCCGGGGCCTTCGAGATCCGGGAGGTGGAGCGAAAGGGCTCGGATAGGTCCTTCAAGGAATTCGGCTACGAGTCGACCCACCTGCTGCTTTCAGTACCCCAGGACCTGCTCGGCGATTGTACCGTCATGGATCCGCCCGTCTGCGAGGTGCAGGTGAGGACCATCCTGCAAGACGCCTGGGCGGAGGTAGAGCACGAGCTCGTCTATAAGGCCGAGTTCACGCCCTTCGACGACCCGATGAAACGCAAGCTCGCCGCTCTCAACGCCAACCTGACGCTGTCGGACATGCTCTTCCAGGAGATACGGGATTACCAGCACCAGCTGACGAGCGAACTGGCCAAGCGACGGGTAGCCTTCTTCAAGAAGATTGAAGACGCCATAGACAACGACATGTACGCGACCTTCCGAGAGGGCTCGCGCTCGGCGGGAGACGAGCCTAAGCCGCCAGCCTGGCTCGGCCCCTGGAAGTCGCTGGACGACCTGCTCCTCGAGGCGCTCAACGCGCACAACCGCGCCGATTACGTACGCGCCATAGACATCTACTCGCATATCCTGGCGCTGGATCCAAAGCCCGAGATCCGGGCGCTCATATTCAAGCATCGCGGCATGGCCTACTTCTCGGAAAGCCGCTATGACGAAGCCCTGGTCGACTTCTCCGCCGCCATTGAGCTGGACGCGGGCTGCTACAAGGCCGCCTACTATCGAGGCGTCGTCCACAGCGTCAAGCAGAACTTCTCGGCGGCGGTAGAGGACTTCAACGGCGCCCTGGCCATCCATCCCTATCACTTCTATTCGACCTACAGGCGCGCCCAGGCGTACTTCCACCTCGAGGACTACCCCATGGCCCTGGCGGACTGCGACGCGGCCCTGGAACTGGAACCCGACAACGAGGGGCTCAAGAAGCTCAAGGGCATGGTGATGAAGAAGCTCAAGATGTAGCGTCCCTTGACGCCGGCCCCATAGCGCGGCTCTCATTGACAGAGGGGCGCTAACTTTGGTAGCTTAGGCCCTGCCGAAAGGCCCTGTCCCCTTCGTCTAGTGGTTAGGACACCGGGTTTTCATCCCGGCAACGGGGGTTCAATTCCCCCAGGGGATGCTCGCTCCCGCCTTGCGCGGGAGTTTTTTTTTCCTTGGATTAACCGATACGATTTGAAAACGATCGCGCTCCACGATATCCTATTGTAACTGTATTTATCTGGAGGAACCATGAAGACTAAGACCCTACTTATCGCCATCGCGCTACTCGTCGTCGTAGCCGTCCCGGCGACCTTCGCCACCGGCGTTGGCGTTTCGGCAGGCTTGAACCCGTTGGGCGGCCTGCCCGGCTCGAACGTTATGCTTTCCTTGAAGCTTGACCAGCTTCCATTCCTGATGGGAGTCGGATTCGTCATCGGCCAGAATACCTTCGGCTTCGGCTTCACCGCCGACTGGTGGGCTCTCAACCAGAACCTCTTCTCTTTCGTGAACTACTATTTAGGACCCGGGTTCTATCTCGGTTATTCCAATAACCTCTTGATCGGCGGCAGGTTTCCGATCGGGCTCAATATTTTTCCCGTAAAGAACCTAGAACTCTTCCTAGAGCTCGCCCCGACTCTCGCGGTACGCTTCAGCGATCCCGTGAAATTCCCCGAGTTCGGGCTTCAGGGCGCCTTCGGCCTTCGCTTCTGGTTCTAAGACCGTAACCTGTCGTATACAGAGGCCGCCTCGTAGGCGGCCTTTTTTCGTGGTAGCAACTATGCGCGAACCGCGGTAGAGTGAGCGTCGATGCCGATGACCATAGACATACTCTGTAAGGTAGTCGACAACTACGGCGACATAGGAGTGGCCTTCCGCCTGGCGAGGACCCTCTCGGCCCTGCCCGAGGCGCCTCGGCTTAGGCTCGTGGTCGACGGGCTCGACTCCTTCGCCGCGCTCGAGCCGGCAGTGGACCCCCGCCTCCAGGTCCAGGAGGTCCGAGGCTGGCTCGTCGCGGACTGGAGGCAGCGCGGCCCGGTTCCCGCCTCCTTCGAGGCAGAGCCTCCCTCGGTCGTTATCGAGTGCTTCGCCTGCGGGCGGCCCGACTGGTTCGAGGCCCTGCTCTTCGACGACGCGCGCTACGAGGAAGGCGCCAGGAACCGGACCATCGTCAACCTGGAATACCTGAGCGCCGAGCCCTACGCGGACGAGTGCCATAGGCTACCGTCGCTCACGCGCTCCTCGAGCGTCCGCAAGCATATGTTCATGCCGGGCTTCACGGCTGCCACGGGAGGACTCATCCTGGACGAGCCCTTCGCTGCGGCCTGCGAGCGATACGCGGGCGGGGCTCGATTCGGTGAACGCGCGGGGCTCCTATCTCGGCTCGAGGCGGCTGGGGCGGAGCTCATGGAGTCGCCCGGAGAGAACGAGGCGAGCGAAGTAACCGAGGAGGTAGGGGCGATCGAGCCCGCGGCTACGCGTTTCTGGGTGCCGCTCTTCAGCTATGAGCGGGACTACGGCCAGATCGTGGCTGACCTGGCGGCCTTCGGTAAGCGCCAGCCCGTCCTGGCCTTGGCGGCGGCCGGCAAGAGCCAGGGCTGCCTGCTCGCGGCGTGGGAAAAGGCCGGGCGGCCGTTCCCGCTCATGCGCCTGCCGTTGCTTCCCCAGGAGGCCTGGGACGAGGTCCTGGCGGCGGCGGATTTCTCCATCGTACGCGGCGAGGATTCCTGGGCCAGGGCCGCGCTCGCGGGACGGCCCTTCCTGTGGCAGGCCTATCCCCAGGCGGAGCGCTATCAGCTGGTCAAGGTAGAGGCCTTCCTCGGGCGACTCAGGCCCTGGCTAGGCGAGAGGGCGATAGGCGGGCCCTTGGCGATAGCCTACCGCGCGCTAAACGATAGGATAGCCGATTCGCCGGAAACAATCGGCGGGGAGCGCCTGCTCGAGATCCTGACAGACTACTACGCGCTAGCGTTCGGCTTCATGGATTTCTCCGCTTGCCTCAGGAATCACGGAGACCTGGCTCGCAACCTGATGACTTTCTTAAGCGAAATAGTGTAGACTAGCCGGCGATACGGGTTCTATCCGAGCGCGCCTTTCCCGGGGGCCTAGCTGACGCGGCGACGCGCGCCATTCGATAGCCATTCTGTTTTTACGGGGAACATACCATGCTGATGACTTCAGATCTAAGGGTCGGCACCGTCTTCAGGTCGGGCAAGGACATCGTCGTCGTGCAGCGCATGCTCGGCAACAAGGGCGGCCGCGGCGGCGTCGTCGTCAAGATGCGCGTCAAGAACCTGCTTACCGGCTCGACCGCCGACCTCGGCCTCGATTCCGGCGAGAAGTTCGAGGAAGTCAACCTCGACGTGCACAAGATGAAGCTGTCGTACATCGACGGCGATAGCTACGTCTTCCTGGACCAGGAATCCTTCGATCAGTTCGAGCTGACCAAGGAAGACCTCGGCGACAACGCCGATTTCATAACGCCCGAGGACGATTTCGACGTCGAGATCACCTTCTACGAGGGCAAGCCCGTAGGCGTCGTCCTGCCGATATCCATCGAGCGGACCATTACCTACTGCGAGCCGGGCATCAAGGGCGATACCTCGGGCAAGTCTACCAAGCCCGCGACCCTCGATTCCGGCTACGTGGTCCAGGTGCCGCTCTTCTGTGACATCGGCACCCGTATCCGCCTCGATACCCGGGACGGCACCTTCCAGGAGCGCGTGAAGTAGGCCGCAGGCTACGTTAACCGTACGGCATGACGGCCGCCCGTCCGAGCAGACTCGGATAGGCGGCCGTTTTCTATGGCTAGCCGCTATTACGCCTTGCAGAATGGACTATACTAATACGTAGGAAGAACCATCTTTGAACGCCTCTCAGCGTGACGCCAGGGAGGTCTACGATGCGTTCTATCATTGCGCGCGGGCTCGCCGTGGCCTCGGTGTTGTGGCTCGCCGGGGCTAGCATTGGGACGGAACCTGCGAGGATCGACGAGCCGACTGAAAAAGCGAACGTCGCGTTCTCAGAGCGCCTAGCCTTCGAGCTATCGCCTGAACTTGGCATGCCCTTTGAGGTCGATCGCTACGGCCTAAGCCTCGGTGCCGCCCTTCGCGCCAGGCTAGAAGCGTTCTGGGGGCTCGGCGCCTACCTGTTGGGAGCCTACGGCCTCGTGTCCACGCCCTCGGGCGAAGGGCTTACGCTCATGCGCGGCGGGGGAGGGCTCTCCTTCGAGGCCTATCCCCTAGACAGGCTCGGGTTCGCCATAGGCGCCGGCGGCGGTGCCTACACGGCCACGTTCCTAGGTGAGAGCCGCTGGAGCTGGTTCCTATCGGGCGACGCCTCGGCGGCCTTCCGCCTGAGCCCGTCGCTATCACTCAGGCTCGGCCCAACTTTTACCGTCTATCTAACCCCCTCCGAGCCCCTCGTAACATCGATAGGCGCCTCTCTAGGACTACAGCTAGCCCTCTCGGGCCTCTCGGGCGGTTCCTTACGCATAGAGGCGGCTCGCCTCGAACCGGTCTTCCCGGTCCTCTATTCGCGCTACGACGAGCAGCCCTTCGGAGAGCTAGTCATCCGTAACGGCGAGGACGGCGCCATACGGGACGTCTCGGTATCGTTCTTCGCCAAGCAGTACATGGGCGAGCCCAGGAGCTGCGCCGCGATAGCCATGATACCCAAGGGCGGCGCGGCACGGGTTCCTGCCTTGGCGCTCTTCTCCGAGGACCTCCTCAGGCTTACCGAGGACAGCAAGGTCGGCGCCGAGATACGCGTCGACTACTCCTTCCTAGGCACAAGGCGCTCCCTTAGCCTCTCGGCGCCGGTCCTCATACGCCACCGGAACGCCATGTGCTGGGACGACGATCGCAAGGCCGCCGCCTTCGCCAGCGCCAAGGACCCCGCCGTCCTACGTTACTCAAAATTCGTAGCGGGCCTCGTAAGGGAGGTCGACGAGCTACCGGAGATCGCCTCGTCGCTCAAGTTCGCCGTGGGCCTCTTCGAGGGCCTACGGCTCTACGGGCTCAACTACGTCGTCGACCCGACCACGCCCTACGAGGCGCTCTCGGCCGACGCCCTGACCGTGGACTTCTTGCAGTACCCGTACCAGACGCTCGTGTACAAGGGCGGCGACTGCGACGACCTGTCCATCATGTTCGCCTCGGCGCTCCAGTCGGTCGGCATCGAGGCCGCCTTCGTGACCGTACCGGGACATATCTATGTCGCCTTCGCCCTGGAAGGTTCTGCCGAGGAGGCCGCCCGGGGCTTCGCCCAGGCGGACGAGCTAATCGTACACGGCGGCAAGGCCTGGGTGCCGCTCGAGATCACCCTGGTCCACGCGGGTTTCCTCAAGGCCTGGCAGTACGGCGCGCTGGAATGGAGGGACAACCAGTCCGAGCGGATACTCCTGCCTTTAGCGGAAGCCTGGGAGGCCTATCCCGCGGTGGGCGCTCGGGGCCGTGGAAGATAGAGTACCTGGTTGACGGCGAGTCCGTCGCGAGCAGGTTCGAGGCTCCGTACGCGGCAGACTTGGACGTTCGCTCGCGCGCGGAAGCGTCCTCGCTTACCCTTACGCCGCGATGCTACGATAGGGCCGGAAACCACTGGGACGCGTCCGACGCGGTCCTTACGATAGATAATTATGACGTAGTCGCCTCTAGCGTCGTCTCCGGTTTCGATACCTTCCTGACTGCCTCGTGCACCATGAACGCCGAGGGGGCTATCTACGTCGCCTATGGGACGCAAACCATGAGCGCCTGTTACGCGAGCTCCGACTACGGGATAAATTGGGCGGAGCTAGCGGCTTTTAGGCGCTCTGGCATGGTTAGGCCGTTTATTTGCTCGGATCGCCTTCCCGCGAGCCCGCTGCATAGCCTGAACTATAATTCCTCTACCAGCGTCGTCTCCTACCGATCCTCCGATTACTCGTGGCAACCCGTAAGCGTCAACCAGGGAGGCTACGCTTACATGCCCGCTTGCATGCCGCAACTAGCGACGCTCGGACAGGGACAGCTCCTGCATGCCGTCTACCTTAGTAGCGATTCCTCCTACATCCAATACTTCACCTCGACGGACGGCATGACGTGGCAGTACCGCTCGGACGCCTCGATCAGCGGATCGTCGCTCTTCCTCTACGATACCGCCATAGATGCCAACTACCTCTACATACTCTATCGGAGCGGCAACTTATTGAAGGTCGGCGTCAAGGATGCGCGAACGGGCTATTACGTCTCCCAGGATGTGACGACCGCGACCGTAACGACCGACGGGCGAGCCTCTCTGGCCCTCTGGCCTAAAGGCTCGGGGACGGATAAGGCAATCGGCGTCTGCTACGTACATCCGTCCAGCGGACAGCTCATGCTGGTATCGACGGATCGATGGGGCTCTTCGTGGGAAGGCACGCAGCCCCTCGCCGACGGGTTCCCGGACGGGCGTCCCGAGATGGCCCTCGGCCTCAACGCTGTAGACGGTCTAGCCCGCTGCTTCGTCTCTGTCGTTGACGTCGAGACGGATAAGGTTACCGTCGCCTACGAGGTAGAGCGGCTACCGGGCTTCACGGTCTACCGCGACCTTACGCAGGTATTCGACGTGAGCGCGGACCTGACCTCGGTCTACGACGGGACCTCTTTGCACGTGTTCTACGCGGATGACGTGTCCCTGTCGAACGGCAAGGGCATCAAGTACGTACGGTTTACCCCTAAATATTGAGGCGCTCGAAATTTGCCTGAGAAAATCACAAATAGCGTTGAATGTGTCTAAAAAAGCGCAATATACCTTAGCATATGAACGGAGGCACCATGGAAAAGTCAAGGCTCGGGCCGGTTCGACTCGTACGGGTCGCCATGCTGGCGTCGCTCGTAGCGGTAGCGAATTCCTGCGACTTTATCGAGAAGATTCTCGGAGTTGACCTGGACGGGGACGGTAGCGCCTCCGGGGCTGGAACGCCGACGCTCGTGACGGGCCTGGAGAAAGCCGGCAGCTACTCGACCACAACGGCCGCCCGGGACGTGGTGGGAGCGGGCAGCTACGCCTACGTGGCTACCTACACGTACTCCGGCGACTACGGCGGCGTCGACGTCATAGACGTAGCGAACCCATCGTCACCGATAAGGAGATCCTATTACCATCCGAGTACTTCCAGCTATACGCTGTATCCCTCGTAAATAGCCAAGAGCGGCGACTACGTTTACGTCGACGGGGGTAGCGTCCGGTACTTCGCCAAGGTCGGCGTCTCGGGCTCGGCGACCCTGGTATCCCAATATAATGGTTCCAATAGCCTGTCGAGCGGGCTGATGGCCGACGGGACGACGCTTTACTATAATAGCTACCACGAGGGCGTCCTTCAGATATTCGACGTTTCGGGGTCGTCTACGCCCACACTGGACGGTAGCTACTCGCCTCCTGCCGGCGTCCCGGGACCTGGCTGCGCGGACGATGGCTACGTCTACCTGAGGTCGGGAACCTCATCGCTGCTCGTGCTGAAGCGAAACGTCGCGGGCACGGCGCTCGACCAGGTCGGCTCCCTCGATTTCGGGGCCGAGGCCACGGGCCGACCCGAGAAATCAGGCGATTACCTCTACCAGCAGCTCAAGGATGGAAACCTGCTCGTCATAAGCGTCGCGGACCCGGCGGCGCCGGCCATAGCGGGGCGCTGCGCGGCTCAGCGGACGGGAAAGATGACCGTCGCCCAGGACTGCGCCTTCATAGCCTCGAGCGGTTACGTCGATCTCTACGACGTCGGGAAGCCGGCCTCGCCGCGCTTCCTGACATCGCTCGCGGATTCAGGGATGGCGCCGAGCGGAATATCGACGGCGGGCGACGTCCTGCTCATATCAGACGGCAGCGCCAAGCGGCTTCGCTGCTACCGAATACTCAAGTAGCCATGCTATACTCTCCCCGGAGCGACCAGCGCCGCCGCCCCGGAGGAGAGTCCGATGAGCCATAGTCCATCCCTCGGCAGTCCCGTTACGCATACGAGGCTCAGGACCCCGGCGAGCGCCTGCGACGCCTCGGGCATGTGCTCGGCCTGCGTAGCCGACTGCGACGGCCCATGCGAGATAGGTCTGTCAGCCCTGCGCGGTGCGGAGTCGCTCTTACCCTTCGCTGCCGATATCAACCAGTTCGCCTCCGAGAAGCGATACCCCGTCGACCTATCCTCGTTCTCAATTAACGGCAGGGTCTTTGGCGCCTTCGGCGCGCCGGAGGACCCGCTCGAGGCTACCTACCGTAAGATAGACCTCGGCACGAGCCTCGGAGTATCGAAGCCCGTGCCTACGTCCGCGCCCTTCATCCTGCCGGCCATGGCCAAGCTCGCCTGGAGGGAATACTTCGCCGGGGCGGCCCTCTTCGGCGTGCCGGCGGTTATCGGCGAGGACGTCATAGCCAAGGATCCCGGCCTCGAGATGGACGGGCATCGCGTCGCCGCGGCTCCCCTGGTCTCGGAGATGCTCGAGGCCTTCAGGCGCTACGGCCGGGGCCTCGGGGATATAGTGCTCCAGGCCAACTACGACGACGAGTACCACGGACTCCTCGACTACGCTATACCGGCCCTGGGCGTTCGCTCCGTCGAGCTCAAGCTGGGCCAGGCGGCCAAGGGCATACAGGGCATGGGGCGCCTACCGGACCTTGAGACCGCCCGTCGCTTCAAGCGACGAGGCTGGCTCGTCCTGCCCGATCCCGACGACGAGCGCGTGGCCGAGGCCTACGCCCGCGGGAAGGGACCGGCCTTCGAGAAGATAGGCCGGCTTCCCATGTGGACGCCCGAGACCCTAGCGCGTCGAGTCGCCGCCCTGCGGGAACTCGGCGCGGAGCGCGTCATGCTCAAGACGGGCCCCTTCGACCCTCGCGACCTCAAGGCCGTACTCGAGGTCGCCTCCGAGACGGGCATAGACCTCGTTACGATGGACGGGGCCGGGGGCGGCACCGGCCACAGCCCCGTCAAGATGATGAACGAGTGGGGCGTACACGCCGTGGAGCTCTGCGCCCTCGCGCGCCGCATCCTCGAGGGCTTCGAGCGGGAAGGCCGACGCATCCCTCCCATAGCGTTGGCGGGCGGCTTCGCCACCGAGGATCATGCCTTCAAGGGCCTGGCCCTGGCAGCGCCCTACGCGCGGACCATAGCCCTCGGACGAGCCGCGATGGCCGCGGCCATGGTCGGCCGCCGCTTCGGCGCGGCATTCGCGGCAGGGAGCGCGCCCAAGGGCTACGAACGCTTCGGAGCCGACAGGGACGCGGCCTTCGCCGACACCTACGCGCTCAAGGCCCTCTACGGTAAGGAGGCGAGGGACATCCCCGCCGGGGCCGTCGGGGTCTTCTCCTACCTGAATCGAGTTGCCGACGGACTACGCATGCTCATGGCGCTATCGCGCAAATTCAGGCTCGAGGCAATAGCCGGGGACGACGTCGTCGCCCTCACGGAGGAGGCCGCGCGAGTCGCCGGCATCGTCACCTACCGGGATCTACTCCCGACCGACTAGCGGCGGGCCGGACCTAGGGGATCCTCGGATCAGTATTGATCTGTCGATCAAAGCGGGTCTATTGTAGGTGCCTATGAACAACGACGATTGGAATAAGGCCGTGGCCTTCCATGGTCACGAATGCCCGGGGCTGGCCATCGGCTTCAAGGCCGTCGAGGCGGCTCGGCTCAGGCTCGGCTTGGCGAGCTCGGAGGACGAGGAGATAGTCTGCGTGACCGAGAACGACGCCTGCGGCGTAGACGCGGTACAGGCGCTGCTATCCTGCACGTTCGGCAAGGGCAACCTCATCTTCAGGGCTACGGGCAAGCAGGCTTTCAGCTTCTATGACAGGAAGAACGATGATAGCCTCAGGGTCTATCTCAAGGCTGCTAGGCCGGACGGCATCGAGCGCCCTGAATGGATGAGGACCCTACTCGAATCGCCCGTCGAGGAACTCTTCACCTTCTCGAAGCCGACGTTCTCCCTGCCCGAGCGCGCGAGGCTCTTCAGCTCCATACCCTGCGCCGTATGCGGGGAGAAGGCCCCTGAGCACAGGATGAGGCTACAGGGCGGCGCGGCCGTGTGCCTCGACTGCTTCAAGGACTACGGACGGGGGTTCTGAAAGCCGCTTGCCGTTCATGCGTCCTCGGCATGATATTAAGAATATGAAATGCACTATGTATTGCATCGGTCGCCTGGCCCTGCTCGCTCTCGCTACGGTCGGCAGCTCCTGCGTCGGGTCAGAGCCTGGCGTATCCTCTTCCGGCTCGCCGACGACGGTCTCGTCTTCGCGTGCCGTCGCCGCTCCTCGGCCCATCGCCTACGAGGCCCTGAGGGCGGCCCTCGAGTCGCCGGGTTCCGCCGTACTCGTGCTGGACGTGCGTACCCGGGAGGAATACGACTCGGGCCGTATCCCGGGCGCCGCGCTCTTCCCCTACGACGCGCTGGCCGCCTCGTTCGCGGAGCCCGACAAGGCTAGGCCCATCGTCGTCTACTGCAGGTCGGGCAGGCGCTCGGCCATAGCCGCTGAGACCCTGTCCGGCCTGGGCTATACCGACGTCTCGGACCTCGGCGGCCTCGACGCCTGGAAGGGCGGCCTGGCCCGCTAGCCGCAGGCCATAAGTTGCCAGGCGCCCTGGATCCCTAGTACCCCCTGCTCGCCGCGCTGAAGAAATCGGCGGGCCCGATCAGTCCGGCCTGCCTCACGATGGTAAGCTGGGCGGGATAGGGATAGCAGTCTATCCTGTAGGAGTTATTGCCGTCTTGGGTTCGACCGTACCCATCGGGCCCCACGGCGGGCGCCGCCGGTTCCATGTTCCCCGAGTACTGTATCGTCTCCTCCTTGGCGTTGAGGAGGCGGAAGGTCACGGCGGCGCCGTCCTTCCAGGTGTCGGCGAAGGGCTTGGGCTCGTCGACGTTGCCGACCTGAAGGGCGGAGACCACCGAGAAGGCCTGGGCGTCGATCCTCGTCGTCAAGGCCTGGGCCGGGCCCCCGTCGATCGAAACGCTTTCCTTGCTGCTCGTCTTGACGCTCAACGCCGTCTCCGAGACGACGACCTCGGTACGCCTGATAGTCATCTCCGTATACGTACTGCCGTTCTCCGTATAGACATCGGTGGTAGTTAGCTGCGTAGACCAGCCGGAGTCGTCGGCGAAACAGACGGCGAGACTCAAGGACTCGGCCATCTTGCCGCGCGGGCTCGGGGCTCCCGCTCCAGATAGCATATGGAACAAGGAGCACTGGTCCTGCGTGAACAAGGCCTTGCCCGCCATGGTGCTAGCGTATGACGCGTAGGTAGTCCTATAGTCTAGGGACTTGGCCTTAGCTAGATCCATGTACTCGTAGTCGGCCGCGAACGAGGTGGTGACACCTTCCTTACGGCGATATTCCTGCAGTACTGACATGACGAACTCGCGGGTCGCGGCGTCGTAGCTGAACGAGCCCTTCTGCCCGCCCCTCTGGAACCAGGACCTGTCGGTATAGGTTCCCGCCGTCTGAGCCTCTACCGTGGCGAAGCTGTAGGTATAACTGAGTATCTCGAAGCTACCGCTCTTGCCGTCCTCCGAGAAGGCCAGCACGGCCTTGTCCTTGCCGTTGCCTGATATAGCATAGGTTAGCGTCCTACCTTTTAGCGAGTCCTGGTCGAGGACGAAGGGAGCGACGGTAGCGGGCGGTTCCACCGACGGTTCAACGGGCGTAGGGCAGGAGGTCAGTACCAGGACCAGGAACATCGAACACGCAAGTAGTCGGGGCAATCGTTTCATCTGTACATCCTTCTCACCGTAGTATGCTTGGAGTAGCCTTAGAGCCTTCCGTACTCTGGAGCGTAGCCCGTCGCCTTCGGTTCCGCGTCCGTATTCGTTGAAATAGGACGTTAGACAACGGTCGAGACCGGCCCGCTGGCCTGTTTCTACTCGCCGGAGCGTCCCGCCTTGCCTCGGCCGAGCCGGCCCTGGTATACTCGCCCAATAGCGTCCCGCCATCCGCAGCCGGCCCGACCGGTAGCGGCTATGGCCCCGGGCGACATCAACCCAGCCTCGAGGCCCTCCGCGCGGGCTCGCCCGTACCTACGGCGAACGCGCGAGCGGGGTACAGGGCAGTCCCCTCGCGCCACGAGGGGCAAGGAGCAAAACAATGGCGGAACAGAACCGCGACGCGAGCGACGCTCGCGAGGTAACGATGGAGAAGATCACCTCCCTGGCCAAGCGGAGGGGCTTCGTCTTCCAGAGCTCGGAGATCTACGGCGGCCAGTCGGGCGCCTGGGACTACGGTCCCTTAGGCATAGAGCTCAAGAACCGCATCCAGCGCTTCTGGTGGAAGGAGATGACCCAGCTCCACGACGACATCGTCGGCCTCGACGCCGCCATCCTCATGCACCCGCGCACCTGGGAG
>CAZNNA010000034.1:0-16876 GCA_964573825.1 uncultured Treponemataceae bacterium | reverse complement strand
TGCCCAGGAGGCCGAGCGCCTCCTGCGCGAGGGCGGGGTCATAGGCATCATTGAGGGCGGAAGGCCGCTCCGCTGGCGAACCGCCTCTCCCGGATTGAGGCAGAGCCTCGTCAAGGCCTTCCTGGACCAGTACGTCCAGGGCTCGGGCGCGCTCGGAGCCCTGGTCGCGGAACGTCCCGAGGCCTGGTCGGCTCTCGGCTCGGGCTTCGAACCCGCCCGCGACCGGCTACTCCGGGACGAGTCGGATAGGCGCAAAGGCTCGGTCTTCCTGGTTACCTACTTTGCCCTGATCGCGATGGCCTGTTTCTACGGCGGCTACTTCGGCCTCTACGAGGCGATAGAGATCCAGGCTAGCCTCTCGGCCCGAGCGGCCAGGCTCAACCTGAGCCCCTGCCATAAGCTCAAGGTCTTTCTTTCCAACACCGCCGCCTCGCTCTGCGTGCACTACGCGGGGCTCCTCCTGCTCCTGGCCTTCTTGCGCTTCGTGATCAAGGTCGACTTCGGTCGGCGTTATCCCGAGCTCCTCGTACTGTGCCTCGTCGGATCACTCCTGGCCATCGTGCTCGGGTGCCTCGTGTCCCTCCTACTCAAGGCGCCCGAGAACGCTAAGAACGCCGTCATCACGGGCATCAGCATGGTCGGCTCCATCTTGGCCGGCCTCATGGTTCCCGGAGTCAAGCACCTGGTCGAGAGCAAGGCGCCCCTGGCCCGGTGGCTCAATCCGGTCGGCCTCCTGGCCGACGGCTGCTACGCGCTGTACTTCGACGAGTCGGGGAGTCGCTTCGTTATTACCGTCGCGGTGCTCGCAGCCTATGCCCTGGCTATCGGGGCCCTCGTCTACGCGATCCTCAGGAGGCGAACGTATGACAGTCTTTAGGCTATGCCTGCGTATCATCAAGGCCAACCTCGGGAGCATGGCCATCTTCGCCGCCATCTTCGTGGCCCTCAGCCTCGTCATGAGCCAGTCTGGCTCTAAGGCCCAGAGCCTCGACTTTAACCTGGACCGCATCAAGGTCGGAGTGGTCTCCGGTCAGGGGAGTCCCGCCGAGCTCGGCCTCAAAGGGGCCCTGGAGCCCATAGCCGTCCTCACCGAGGCGCCCGATGACCCGGCCGCCATCCGAGAGGCGCTGTTCTTCCAGAGCCTCGACTACGTGGTGGCCTTTCCTCCTCGATTGGAGGCCAGGCTCCCCGAGGGCGAGGCGCCGGCCCTCAGGGTCTACCCTGGCGCCAACGGCGCCAAGAACCTCTACGCCGGGCAGCGGATCAACCAGTACCTGAACTACCTTGACCTCTATGCCCGGGCCTGGCCGGAAGCGTCCGACGCGGCGCTCGCGGAACGCCTAGGCCCCGAGCTCGACCGTTGGAGCGAGACCGCCCTGAGCCCCGACGGTCCCGGGCTCAAGGTGCGCTTCGCCGCGATCTATTATAATTTCTTTGCTTATTCCCTCGTGGCCGTCATCCTGCTCGGCGTGGGGCTCTGCCTCATGTGCGTCAACCGTCCGGACCTGCGCCGGAGGAATAACTGCTCTCCCCTCCCCCCGCATCGCCTGGCCCGGGAGCTGGTGCTGGCCCTGCTCCTCTACGCCCTGGCGGCGCTGGCGCTGTTCGCGCTCTTCGGCCTGGTCCTCGGCGTCAGTCCCCTCTCCTCCTGGCGTACCGGCCTCATGCTCCTGAACGCCCTCGTCTTGAGCCTCTGGGCCCTGTCCCTCAGCTTCATGCTGGGTACCGTGACCAGGACCAACAATATGCTCGTCGGCTGCTCCCATGTCTTTACCATGGTGTCGAGCTTCGTGAGCGGGGTCTTCGTGCCCCAGGCCCTGCTCGGGGACGCGCTCCTCCGCGTGGCCCGCTTCTTGCCCGTCTACTGGTACGTCCTCGTGAATGACAGCGCGTCGACCATGACCGGGGCGGAGCCGGGCTCCTTGCGAACGATAGCCGGGGCCCTGGGCATGCAGGCCCTGTTCGCGGCCGCCTTCCTCTGCGTGGGCCTGGTCCTGAACAAGAGGAAGGCTCGAGGGGCCTGAGCCCGGCGCGGCGACGATCGGTTCAGGGGCGGCCGTCCCTGAACGCGTTTAAGATATCCCGCGACAGGTCGGCCAAGAGCCGGTCGTACAGGTGCTCTTCCTTGTTTCTCCTCCGTTCTTCCTGGCTGGCGTTATGGCCGTTCACGAAGAAGGAGACCACGTAGGCTCCGGCCCCGTGGTAGACGATACCGCTATCGCAGGCCACGGCGTTGAGGGTTCCGGTCTTATGGGCGACGGTCGCGTCCTCGGGTAGCCAGTAGGGTATCCGCGCGTTGGTCTGGCAACGCTTCATGATGCCGAGCATCTCCTCGCTGGCCTTGGCGGAGACAATCCTTCCCTCGTGAAGCCGACTTAGCATGGTGACCATATCGCGCGGGCAGCTGACGTTGTTAGGTCCCGATAGGTCGGTATAGAACGGCTCGTTGCAGACGGCCTGCGTCTGCAGACGCTCCCGGGCCTCTCTGGGGCCGAGGTCTAGGGGTATGGAGCAGGCGGTCCGGACGAGCTCGTCGCAGTCCAAGTCGCAGCGGGTCTCGCGTAGGCCCAAGCCTCGCACGGTCTCCTCGAGGGCCTTGCGACCGACGAGCCGGTAGATCAGGTCCGTGGCCGAGTTGTCGCTTATGGCCATCATCAGGAAGGCGTAGTCCGATAGGGGGAGTCGAGGCCGCCCCTCGAGGCTGGCCAGGAGCCCGCTCCCGAGCGACAGCTCCTCCTCCGAGAGCTGGTGCTCGTCTTCGAGGGAGAGGAGCCCGCGCTCGACGGCAGCGTACAGGGCGAAGAGGAGCGGTATCTTGAAGGTGCTGGCCGCCGGAAAGGCCGTGTCGCCCTCGCGGTAGAATTCTTCTCCGGTGCCGAGATCCTTATAGCCGACGCCGATGGCCGCCTCTACCGAGGAGCAATGACGCTCGACCGCGGACGCGAGCGCCTCGGTCATCGTAGCGCCTCCCTGTACCGTCCCTGCTCGGCCCGCGTGCAGAGTACCAGGTGGCCGGGCTCGACCTCGGTAAGGCCCGGCTCCTCGTCCGACCGCTCGTGGTCCCGCGCCGGATCGTAGTCGACGCGCCGGCGGTTCCTCTCGGTAAGCGGGTTGGGCTCCGGTATGGCCGATAGGAGGGCCTTGGTATAGGGGTGGAGCGGGTTACGGTATAGGTCGTCCCCCCTGGCCAGCTCGACTATCCTGCCGTTATACATGACGCCGATCCTATCGGAGAAGTACTTAACCACGGAGAGGTTATGGGCGATGAAGAGGATGGTAAGACCGAGCTCCTCCTTGAGGTCGTTGAGCAGGTTGATCACCTGGGCCTGGATGGAGACGTCCAGGGCCGATACCGGCTCGTCGGCTATCACGAGCCTGGGCCGAACGATGATGGCCCTGGCTATGCCGATGCGTTGCCTCTGTCCCCCCGAGAATTCGTGGGGATAGCGCGAGGCGTGTTCCTCGGTCAGGCCGACCTTGCGTAGGGTCTCTATGACGCGGGCCCTGACCTCCTGCCCATCCTTGAGTCCCCTGACCCGGAGGCCCTCGCCCACGATCTCCTCCACGGTCATGCGGGGATTGAGGGACTCCACCGGGTCTTGGAAGATCATGGCTATGTTGTCGGTGATGTAGCGCCGGAGGCGGCCGTTCATGCGCCCCGAAATCTCCTTGCCGTCGAAGCGGACCGAGCCGGAGCTCGGGTCGTAGAGGCGTATGATGGTCCTGCCCGTCGTCGTCTTGCCGCATCCGGACTCTCCGACAAGGCCGAAGGTCTCGGCGGGCCTGATGGCGAAGCTGACCTTATCCACCGCCTTTACGAGGAGCCTGTTCTTGCCGTGGCCGGAGCGGAAGGTCTGGCACAGCTCGCTCACCTCGAGGAGATGCTCTCGTTCGCTCATAGCGCTCCTCCTTCCCTACGCATCCTGGCGATCCGCTCCGCCAGCGCGGGCGGCATCCCTACCCTGGGCGCCTTGGGGTGTAGGAGCCAGGTGGCGGCGTAATGGGTGTCGCTTATCCTGAAGAGCGGCGGCTCGCGCTCAAAGTCTATCCTGAGGGCGTTACGGTTGCGCTCCGCGAAGGCGTCTCCCGGCGGGGGAAAGACCATGTTCGGCGGCGAACCCGGAATGGCCAGGAGGCGTTCCTTGGTGTGAAGGTCGGGCATCGAGCTCAGGAGCGCCCAGGTATAGGGGTGGGCGGGAGAGAAGAAGACCTCGTTGGTCGTGCCGGACTCCACGATCTTGCCCGCGTACATCACGTTCACTCTATCCGCCATGTTGGCCACGACGCCGAGGTCGTGGGTTATGAAGATGACCGAGAGCCCTCGCTCCCGCTTGAGCGCGTTGATGAGCTCGAGAATCTTGGCCTGTACCGTCACGTCGAGCGCCGTGGTCGGCTCGTCGCAGATCAGGATCTCGGGGTCGCCGGCCAGCGCTATGGCTATCACGATGCGCTGCCGCATGCCGCCGGAGAACTGGAAGGGGTACTGGTTGAAGCGGCGCTCCGGATCGGGTATGCCTACGTCGGCCATCAGGGACAGCGCTCGTCGCCTGGCCTCGGCCTTGGTCAGCCTGCCCGCCAGGTGGAGCGCCTCCATGATCTGCTTGCCTATCTTCATGATGGGGTTCAGGGCCGAGAGCGGGTCCTGGAAGATGAGGCCTATGCGTCTGCCTCGGATCTCGTGGAACCGGCTTTCGTCCAGGGCGGCGAGGTCCATGCCCCCATACCGTATCTCGCCTGACTCGATGGTCGCGTTATTGGCCAGGATGCCCATGATGGCCTTGACGCTCACGGACTTGCCTGAGCCCGACTCTCCCACGATGGCGACCGTCTCGCCTCGGCGGAGATCGAAGCTGATCCCCCGGACGGCCTGTACCGTGCCGGCATAGGAGGAGAACGTCACGCGTAGGTTCTCCACCGTAAGGAGCGCCTCGGCGCTCGTCGCTTGCTCATCCCTCATGCCGCTCACTCCTCTCCTCGCTTCGTCGGATCGAGCGCGTCGCGCAGTCCGTTGGCGAACAGGTTAAATGAAATCATCAGCACCGAGATGAGGACGGCCGGAAAGAAGGTCTGGTAGGGATACTGCAGCAGCACCTTCTGGCCGTCCGATAGGAGAATGCCTATGGAGGGCTTAGGCGCCTGCAGCCCGAGGCCGATGAAGGCCAGGAAGGCCTCTGAGAAGATGACGCCTGGAATGGCGATCATGGCCCTGGTGATGATCGGGCCGAGGGAGTTAGGGAGGATGTGTCGGAAGATCAGCGTCCTATCCCTGACCCCGAGCGTCTTGGCCGCGAGCACGTACTCCCGTCCCTTGAATCGATAGAATTGGGCGCGGATGAGCTGGGCCGTGCCAATCCAGCCCGTGATGGTCAGGGCGAAGATGATGGAGAACATCCCCGTGCCGAAGAGCAGGATGAACATCATGACGACGACGAGATAGGGAATGCCCGACAGGATCTCGGCGAAGCGCATCATCAGCATGTCGACGGTCCCGCCGTAGTACCCCGCTATGGAGCCGTAGATCAGGCCTATGACTATGTTGGTCATCACCGCGAAGAAGGCTATGACGAGCGATATCCTCGCTCCCCAGAACAGGCGCGTGAGCAGGTCCCGGCCGAGATAATCCGAGCCGAACCAGAAATAGGTATCCTTGGCGCCGTTGAGCGCGTACATGTCCACGACGGCGTCCACGACCGGGACGCCGTTGACGACGCGTTCGTTCCTGAGCTCCAGGACCGAGCCGGGCGGATAGAGCGCGGCGTTCTCCACGCTGGCCTTGCGCCTATTGGTAAGCACGCGCGTCCCGTCCGCTACGCCCAGTCGCTCGAGGCCGGGCATCCTGGGAGGCAGGTCGCGGAGCTCGGGGTTCTGCCCGTAGTAGGTGTGGCCGCTGAACAGGGGCGCCGCTATAGAGAGCGCTACCACGGAGACGATCATCCAGAAGGAGATCATCGACAGCCTATTGCGACGCAACCGTATGAAGGCATCCATGAAGAAGCCTATAGGCTTCGTCTTGGGCGGCGGGTCGCCGAGGGCGGCGTTGGGGACCGGCTCAAAGCACGAGTCGGGCAGGTCGAGCGTGTCGACCGTCGGCTGGGCCAGGGCTTCTCGTATCATTTCTTGGCTCCCATGCGTATGCGCGGATCGAGGAAACCGTAGGAGATGTCCATGAGGAGGACGGTAGTGAGCGATATGATCGAGTAGAAGATGAGGATCGCTATGGTCAGCGGATGATCGCCCGCGCTGATCGAGTTGATCATCATGCCGCCCATCCCTGGTATTGAGAAGATGCTCTCGATGACCAGGGACCCGCCCATGATACCCGTAAACATCGGTATGACGATATTGGCGAGCGGTACGCAGGAGTTCCTGAAGGCGTGGCGTACGACGGCCTGGGCCTGGGTGAGCCCCTTGGTCCTCGCGAGCAGGAGGAATTCCGAGCTCATGGTTTCTATGAGCTCGCCGCGCAGATACCTCGTCACGGTCGCTATGGGGTTGAGCGACAGGGCTATGACCGGCAACGCTATCGACTTGGCCAGCTGGGGTAGCAGGGTAGCCGACGGATCGTAGAGCGTCGGAAAGACGGGCAGGACGAAGGTCAGCGTGTACTGGAGGAGGGAGGCGAAGACGAAGGAAGGCACCGAGATGCAGAGGACCACGAGCAACGATACGACGTGATCCGGTAGCCTATTCTTCTTGAGCGCGGCTATGGTCCCGGCCAGGATGCCGAGGGGCATGGAGATGAGCAGCGATAGCACGTTGATGGCCATGGTGATCGGCAGCCGCGCTCCTATGACCTCGAAGACGGGGACGTTCGGCATGATCTTGACCGATGTACCGAAGTCTCCCTCTAGGAGAACCCCCTTCATGAAGTAGAAGTATTGGACGTACATGGGCTTGTCCAGGTGCATCTTCTTTTCCAGGATCTCTACCACGTAGGGCGGGAGCTCGGGGTTGTCGAAGATGTTCTGAGGCATCAGCCGGATCACGCAGAACGAGAGGCTGACGATTATGAAGAGCGTGATGAGCATGGCTACGATACGCCCGAATACGTATTTGAGCATCGGCGCCTCCTGAGGCTTCGGTACGGGTTTGCTCGAAATGGGGCCGCGGAGCCGAGGGCTCCGCGGCTGAGGCGGGAAGGTCCGGCCGACGCCCCTCGGGCGTCGGCCGAGCCTGCTACTGGGCTATGTCGGCGAACATGGTACCCCAGCCGAAGCCCGGAACGTAGTCGGGGCAGGGCAGCTTGATACGTTCGCTATACATCGTGTAATAGACGTTCTCGAAGAGCGGCACGTGAACCACGTCCCTCAGGTAGAGGCTCTCGAGCTCCGCGGTCATCTTGATCATCCGGGCGGGGTCGAGCCTGACCTCCTCGGCCTGGCAGGCGGCGAACTGAGCGTCGAAGTCCTTGCTTATGAAGGAGTTCGGCCTGCTCGCGTAGGCGTCCACGAAGTACTGGAAGGCCGCGTAGGGGTAGACGCGGGACAGCGAGGCGGCCCAGCCACCGAAGGCCAGCTCGAAGCTGTTGGGATCCTGCTTGTGGTTCTTCATGGCCGTGTAGGAGGCCGTCGGGACTGCGCGAAGCTTCAGCTCAAAGGACTCCGGCCCGAAGATCTTGGGTAGGGACTGCTGCAGGTACTCGCCTATGAGCCTGAGCCCGGTGCTGCTGTCGCTGTACATCAGCTCCACGGACGCCTTGCGCTGGCCGGACTCCTTGAGCGCCGCATCGAAGAACTGCTTTGCCTTGACGGGGTCGTAACCGAGGTTCGGCGGTACCACGGCCTGGGCCTCGGGGGTCATGCGGTAGGTGATGCCGCGCTCGGGGTAGGCCCCGGCCTGGGCGTTGACGTAGTAGGGGGCGGGCACGCCGCCTACGAGCTTGGCTATGGCGGCCCGGTCGACCGCCCAGTAGAGTGCCTTCCGGAAATTCATGGTGCGCAGAATGGGGTTCTTGGTGGTCAGGGAGTTGATGTCGATATGCTGGGTGATCATGCCGACATAGTCCTTGGTCCGCGGATCGTCCCGGTAGGTCTCAAGCGTGACGCTGTCCAGGGCCATGGTGTCGATCTCCCCGCGCTCCCACATCTGGACCCGGGCGTTGCGGTCGGCCGTCACGCGTACCTCTATCCGGTCCATCTTGAAGTAATCGGCGAGCCAGTGGTCCGGGTTCTTAACGTAGACGCGGTTGGCGTCCTTGTTCCAGGTCTCGAAGAAATAAGGGCCCGAGCCCACGAAGGTGGCGAGCGAGGTGCCGTAGGTCGTAAGGGTCCTCGACTCGTTCATTCCCTCCTCGTACATCTTCTCGTAGACCGGGAAGAGCGAGCGGTCGGTGAAGTGCCGCTTGACGTCCTCGGCCCGGTAGCGCTGCGTGGTGGTCAGCTCGATGGCGTGGGAGCCGACTTTCTTGATGCCCACGTCTTCCCAGGCTACGGCCGGCTTGCCGGGCTGGCCCTGGGTATAGTACTCGAAGCCGTTACGTATCTTGATCTCCCGGTCGTAGAAGAAGTTGGCCATAGGGTTTACGAGCTTTGGGTCGATCAGCATCTTGAACGAGTAGATCATCGTGTCGGCGTTTATCGGCTCTCCGTTGTGCCACTTGGCTTCCTTGCGGATATTGATGCGCCAGACGTAGCCGTCCTTGTCCACCTGTACCGGATCGCCGTCCGCCAGGTCTCCGACATAGATCGCGGCCTTGCCGTCGGTGGTAGGGACCCGGCGATAGAGCGAGGAGTGCACGTAGAGCATGATGTCCTGGAGTATCGTCTCTACAGAGTTGTGGGTGTTGAGGGACTTAGCGTCGGTGGTATCAGAGAAGCGGAAGACCTTGGGTTCTCCCTTGGGGCCTCCGGCCTTAGCCCCGTCGCTCGGCTTACCGCAGGCGCTCGCGATGAGCGCGATTAGAGTCAGTGCGAATGCGATTCTCCTCAGTCTTGCCATGGCTTCAGTCCTCGTGTGGGCTCGCGTGCGGGCCGTATAGACCTGTCTACAAAGGCGAAGCATGATGCGCTGCTAGGAGGAAGAACTGGCTACGCTAGTACTATACGCAGGATGGCGCCCAAAAATGATTGTGCTCGGCAACGCCGACATGAGCGCAGTCTAAAACGCTTTTTTGCGACGGTCAAGGAAAACTTGTAATAATATACCAACAGTCATGTAATTATTGACCAGTAGCTAAGGGCTCGTCGGTGGGGCTTCTCCGCCGGGAAAGGCCTACGTACCCGTCGACGGGCGGTTAGCGGTATAGTTCTATCCTGGACCTAAGGTTACGCCATCGCTAGGTGACGAGTCCTAGGTCGAGCCTAGCGAGCCCGGCCGCTAGGCTCGTGGCGAGGCCGGGGAGCCTTTCTACGGCCCTAAGGATAGCGTCGACTACGCCAGGATGGTCGGCCTCGGGTTGCCCTTCTGGCTCGGGGGCTCCTATGGAGTGCCCGGTTCCCTGTCGGTCTCAACGCCCGGTGCCTCTGCAACGCGCTCCTCGCGAACACAGGCCTGGGCATGGAGTACGCGGGCAGCCGAATCGAGAAGCCGCTCCTGACCGTCGGCAGACGCCTCGAGTCGCTGCGCCTGCTCGTCGGGCGACGTGCTTAAGTCCCTCGGCTAGGCTCGCGATGCAAAGGCTCGATCGTGAGCCGCGACCCGTTGGTCGTTACTGGCCCGGGCGTCGTCTCCAGCGTCGGTATCGGCGTGGAGGATTTCTGGAAGAGCCGCGCGTCCGGCGCCTCGGGGGCCGCCCGTATCTCGGCCTTTGACCCCGCCGGCGGCTTCGACTATACCCCCCGGAACCGCCTGTCGCAGGACCCCGCGGTACGCGGTCTCCAACTCGTTCGGGTTCGGCTGGCAGAGCTGCTCGTTGCTCTTCGGGCTGGCCTAGCCATTATCTTGGGACTCTTGCAGTGGCGACCGGCGACGCCGTGAGGAAGAGCAGTAGGGTAGCTCTGTCCCTTGATGCTAGGCTTTGTCCCCCGGTACCCAGGTACCGACCTTGCGTAGCAACAGCAGGGAAAGGAGCGTAAGCGGGAGGGCCATGAACAGGGCGCGGGTCAGCGATAAACCTAGGACGTCGGTCCCGAGGCCCACGGCCAGGCCGCCGAGGACCGCCGTGCCGAAGTTGGAGATAGAGGAGAAGGACGAGAACATGAAGCCCTCTATGCCCGGTTTCCCCTCGATGGCGGCGGCGGACAGCTCCATGGAGATACGGTTGGTCGGCGCCATGAAGGCTCCGATGTTTATGCCGAAGACGAAGATAATCGTAAGGCTATAGGCGAGGCCGGTACCGGGCCCCAGCGGTAGGAAGAGGAGCATGCTAGTCCAGAAGGCGCAAGCCGCTACGGCGTAGGTCTTCTTGGCGCCTAGCCTGTCGCTGAGCCAGCCGGAACCCGTCGCTCCGAGGAAGCTGCCGATCATGGCGAGCGCGTAGCCTATGCCCAGCTGCGTCTTGGGTAGGCCGACGAGGCCGCCCTCGGAGAAGAGCGGTATGAAGAACATATAGGGCGCCGTCGTGCCCATGGCGATTGCCACGAAGGCGAGGCCGTAGCGTATATCGCGGCGAGAGAAGGTGGCCTTAAGGACCGTTCTCATAGGCGGGAGATCGGTCCGTACGACGCGCGGTTCGCGGATGGTAAGGCCGAAGAGGGCCTGCGCGACGGCGCAGGCGCCCATGACGACCAGCGAGACTCTCCAGCCGTAAGCGGCTCCCAGGATCATGATGACGAGGCTGCCCGCCACGCCGCCGAGGCCGCGAGCGCCCCAGGCTGAGCCTTGGAGCCGGCCCATGCGATCGCGGGGCGTTATATCCACGGTCAGGGCATCCAGGGTTCCGTCCACGAGGACCCAGACCCAGCCGGTCAGTATCACTGAGACGACCCATGACGTACGGATCGCCTCCGGATCATGGGAGAGCAGGATGCCGAGGAAGCAGGGCACGTAGAGGATCGCGCCTATGAGGATGTAGGGGCGCCGCCGGTAGCCGAGGATGGGTATCCGGTCGCTCAGCATGACCGGCAGCATCTTTAGGTAGTTCGGTAGGATGAGGATCGCCGTGACGACCGCGAAGGCGCCGGCGGAGAGGCCGCTCTCCACGAGGAAGCTGTCTTTATATAGGCCGAGCGCGGTGGCGTAGAAGCCTTGGAAGAGGTAGAAGCCTCCTACGTAGAGGAAGGTCGAATTCTTCCATCGGGCGACCTTGAGCGCTTCCTGATCCGTCATCGGGCGATCCCCGCGCGGACCGGCCGTGCCCCGGTAAGCTCCAGGAGGTCTACCTCGGCGGCGATATGGGCAAAGGCCGACCACTGCCCGCTCTCGGCGAGCAGCGCCTCGTACTCCCTGCGGGCGCGTTCTTTGTCTCCGTTCAGGTTGTAGTAGAGGGCCAGGCCGTAGCGTAGCGTAACCCCGGTGATCTGGGACTCGTAGGCGCTGACGCCCGATACCGGCTTGAGTAGGTCCTCCGGCGCCAGGAGCCCCTTGTACACGAGCAGGCGGTTCAGGTACATCCGGCTCTCCTTCGCCGGTAGCCCCGGGTCGATAGTCTCGAGGACGGCCCTCGCCTCGTCGCGCCTACCGAGGCGCAGTAGGTTGCAGTGAAGCCAGGCGCTCGAGGCGACCAGGTCGTCGGCGTTCTCGTTGTAGGGCGCGCAGCGCCGCACCGCGGCTAGGGCGCCTTCGTAATCGCGGTTCAGGTACTTGGCGACGTTCTGGTGATAGTAGACCTGCCATTGGGTTCGCTCGGGGGGAATGGGCAGGCGATGGCGGATGCCGTCCTCTTCCCACTCCGTGGGCTTCCCCTCGACGAGGCGGGCGGCCTCGTCGAAGTCGGCTACGGCGTCGGCCAGCCGGTAGGTCGATATGCAACGATGCCCCCGGTGCCTATGAAGGCGGAACGATTCCGGATACCGGCGGAGGCCGTCGTCGAGCACCTCGAAGGCCGCCTCGAACTCGTTGGCGTAGGCGAGCAGCCTCGCGTACCATATCGTATATCGCTCGCAGGGATCCTTCCGGAAGCGGGCCCGCGCCTCCGCGAGCACGAGCCGGCCGTAGAGCCGGTACCGCGCGGGAAGCGGCTGGGGATAGCAGGGCGTACCGAGTAGCGATACGGCGACCGGTCGTAGAGCCTTGGCAGCCATGGGGGCCTCCCGGAGGACGGGTTATCGGATTGTCAGCCCGCTAGCCGCGATCTGTCAACGGAAATCAAGGAGGCCTTGGGCGGAGAAGCCTAGCGGGCCACGAAGAAGCCCTTGGCGAGATCCTCGCGCAGAGGCGAGACCCGGGGACAGCCTCCGGCTTGCGGCCCCGTTCTATGAGCGGTCTCTATCCGACCCGCTTTCTCTAAAGGCCGCCACGAGCTCCCGGACGGCCGGGCTCTGAGGCGAATCCAGGGTAAAGACGTCCAGGTGGTCCATGGCGCGGGTGAGCGCCACGTAGATCAGGTTGCGGGCCAGGCGTTCGGTCGCCGCCTCGTCGTAGGCCTCGCCGAAATAGGGCGGCCGCGATAGGAAGAGGAATACGACCGGAAAGTCTAGGCCCTTGGCCGAGTGAAGGGTCGTGGCGCGAACGGAGCCCGAGGCCGAGAAATCGAAGTCGAGAGCCCTGATGTCGGCCAGGGTGATGCCGTCCGCGGCCAGGCGCTCCCGGAGGAAGGCTAGATCGTCCTTGCGGGGAGCCAGGACGCAGAGGTTATCGGGCTCGTAGCCCAGGGGTCCCGTAAAGAGCCGGATGCGAGCCGCGAGCGCGTCGGCCAAGGCCTGCCTGTCGGGCCCCTGGAAGAGCTCGGGCGCCGGGCCGTCCCGGAAGGCCAGGGGCTGGCTCTCCTCGTCGCCGCCCGCGCCTCCGCGACGATAGCGCTCCGCCAGCTCGTGGAGGCTCACCGTGTTACGGAAATTCGTCCTGAGGACGCGGGTCCGCCCGACGATGTCCAGTCCCGCCCGCGAGAAGCTGAAGCCCGGCTGGTAGATGGACTGGTCGGCGTCCCCGGCCAGCACGAGGCAACGGCGGGCGCAGAGCCTGACAGCCCGCAGGACTGAGGCGCTCAGGTCCTGGGCCTCGTCCAGGAAGACGTAGTCGACGCAAGGGGCGGCCTCGCCTGAGTCTAGCGCGCGGGACAGCTTGAGGGCCGCGTAGTTGCGCGAGTAGCGGGCGCGGCTCTCCATCTCCAGGGACATGCATTCGGCGGCCGTCCAGGCGGCCAGGCGCTCGGGCTTCTGGAGCGCCGATCGCATGCCGCGGCGCTCCATCATGCCGTCCAGGTACTCCGCCGCGGTCGCGCCGTTGGCCCAGAGGAAGCCCTCCGCCTCGGCGGCGAGCGCCTTGGGCTCCATCCCCGACGGCGCGTAGAGCGTAGCGAGCTCGAGGAGGAGCGAGCCGTCCATATCGATGCCCGCGTCCGGTTCCAGGGCCTTAAGCCGTTCCAGCATGAAGCTATCGACCGTGACTATGCGGTCGCCCTCGTCGAGCCAGCCCTTGATCATGATGGAGGATAGATAGCGGTCGTACTTGACCAGGGTGGCGGTGTAGGTAAGGAGGGCCACCGAGCCCTGGAGCTCCCTAAGGCCGAGCTCGTCCTGGGCTCCGGCCTCCCCTAGGCCGCGACCCTTGGCCTTCTCTATGGCCTTGAGGAGGACGAGGGTCTTGCCCGTGCCCGCCGCGCCCTTGACGAGGAAGTCCTTGTCCAGGCGGATCTGCCCAAGGACCTGGCGCTGCTCGGCCGAGAGGCGTATGACGCTGCGCTCGTAGTCGGCTCGCGTGCGGGTGAGCACGGTGAGCCGCGTCAGGAGCTCGATGTAGCGACGGGCGTCGTCGAGCTCTCCCGCCTTGGCCCTGGCCGCCTTAAGCTCCGAGGAGAGCGCGGCTTTCTCATCGTAGAGGCGGCGGCGTAGCTCGTCGACCTTGGCGTCCTTGGCCTCGCGCCGCTCCTCGAGCCGGGCCAGCTCGCGCTCCTTGGCCCCCAGCGCCTCCTTGAGGTGCTCGGCCTCCGCCTCGACCTTCTGGAGCGCCGCCAGGCGTTCCATGGCCTCGCGGCCGTTCCTGCGTTCCACGTGGTAGCGGTAGCCGAGCTCGTTGAGTTCCTTGACGAGGTCGACGCGGCTGCGGCGGTCGTCCCAGGCCTTGAGGTCGTCGAGCAGGGCCGAGAGCGCGGAGGACGGCGGGATGCCGGCGAGCTCGCAGAAGCGGCTCAGGTGCTGGGTAGCCGCGCGGGCGTCCTCGGGCGAAGCGGCCTGGAAGCGGTGCCGTACGCCGTTGGTAATGAAGTGCTGGTTCTTGATCTGCTGCAGGCTATTGAGGCCTGCGATATAGCGGCCTTGGTACGCATCCAGCAGGTGGTCATGAAACTCCTGGATCAGTGTCTTAAAGTTTACGTCCGATTCTTCCTGGCAGAGCCGCGAGCGTATAGCCTGCTCTATGAACGAGTGCACGGCCAGGACGTAGAAGCCGGGGTCGCTCCCCTGGAGGCTCCTCAGGCGAGCGAAGGCGGCGTCGGCGCGGTCGGTAACGGTCCGGTGCATGGCGTTTCCTGAATGGTTATGATTGGGCGAGGGCTAGGATACCCCGATACGCGGGGGCTGTCAAAAGCGGGAACGAAAGGCTCTACGCCTGCTTCCTCAGCTCCTCCGTCCGGCATAGGTTGCGTACTACGCGAGTATCCTCGCGCAATCCTTATAGCCCACAAGGCGGAGCTCCTGGCCTTCGCTGGCTCGCGAGCCGCCATAGATGACGTAGCCGCCAGCGTCTTCGCCTACCATAGCGCTGAAGCGTTCGAGCCCCTTTCGAAAGTCCTTGTGGAAGGTCGTTGAAGACTTTATTTCAATTGGTGTTGGTACCGGGCGCCTATCAAGTACGAGGTCTACCTCGGCTCCGTTCGAGTCGCGCAGGAAGTATAGCGAAGGATCCCTACCGCGATTGAGGCGAGCCTTGAGCGCCTC
Source organism: uncultured Treponemataceae bacterium (assembly GCA_964573825.1). Taxonomy (GTDB): domain Bacteria; phylum Spirochaetota; class Spirochaetia; order Treponematales; family UBA12059; genus SZUA-370. The sequence continues at coordinate 1,964 of CAZNNA010000034.1, read as the reverse complement.
CGCCACGACGAGGTTCTCGAAGAGCCCTCCGAAGAGCGGATCGCGCTCGACTTGGTCGTCCTTCTCTATGCCGAGAAGGTAGCAGGCGAGTCCTGGTTCTATGAAATAGAGTTTCTGCGACTTGACGAGTCGCTTGCCGTAGCTCGTATGGTACGGTCGAAGGAAGAACGCGACGTAGGAAGCCTCGAGGAGCGAGACCCAATCCTGTACGGTCTTGTAGGAGACGCCGAGCTCCGTTGCCAGGGACGAGGCGACGAATAGCTGCCCGACGCGACCGGCGAGGAGTCGCATGAACGTCTCGAACTTCGACAGATCCCGTACCATGAGGAGCGAGCGTAGGTCGCGTTCCACGTAGGTCTGGAAGTAGCTCCGGTAGGCGCGCGTCGGTTCCTGACCCTGGTCGATTATCCTTGGTAGGAAGCCTCTTCGTAGAATAGTCCCCCGTGGTTCGTCTCGAACGACGCCTGGAAATTCTTCCATGCTGAGGGGTAAGAGCGTGAGTACTGCCGTTCTCCCGGCGAGCGATTGGGAGACGGCCTGTCCGAGCTCCAGTTGATGGCTTCCCGTCAGTACGAACAGGCCGTTGCGACCGGCCTCGTCAACCTCGACTTGGATGTATGAGAGAAGCTCAGGAACGCGCTGTATCTCGTCTAGTATAGCCGGCTTGCTTATCCCGGAGAGGAAGGCCCTGGGGTCGCTCGTGGCCCGCGCTCGCGTGTCCGGTTCCTCGAGGTTGGTATAGCTATACCCCGTGCATTCGGTCCTGACGAAGGTGGTCTTGCCTGCTTGGCGGGGACCGTAGACGCTAACGACAGGGTACTCGGAAAGAGCGCTATGGAGTTCCTGCGCGAGAAGCCGTGGTATGTATTTCATATGCACTATAGATATTCTAACTCTATTTTGCATTAAAGCCTAGCATTTAATTTTTCCCTCCAGGAGAGCCCTGTCCCCCTTGCTTTCTATTTTTAATGACTATATCCATGTTCTCAGTCATTAAAGCGCTGTGCGCTAGGAGGAGAGGGAAGCATGGATAAGACTAGGTTCGAGGAACTCGAGGCGACGATAGCTAAGGACTACGGGAACATCGTCGGGATGGTCGCGCTGAAGGACGGGGAGACGGTATACGAGGGTTACTGGAACGGCTACGGCCCCGGGGACGCGGCGCACCTCTTCTCGGTCACCAAGAGCGTAGTGTCGGCCCTGGTCGGCATCGCGATCGACGACGGCTACCTACCGGGCGTGGAGGCGAGGGTGCTGGACTTCTTCCCGGAGTACAGGGTCGAGGGCGATAGGCCCGCGCTGCGCGCCATCACCCTGCGAAACCTGCTAACGATGACCGTGCCGTACGCCTACGAGGTCGAGCCCTACGAGCTCTTCTTCGCGAGCCCGGACCCGGCGGCCGCGGCCCTGGACCTGGTGGGCGGCGAGCCTGGCCGCTTCCGGTACTCGGCCATAGGCGGTACGCAGCTCCTCGCGCATATCCTGACCCGGGCCACGGGGCGGCCGCTCTTGGACTACGCCAATGAGCGGCTCTTCGGGCCCCTGGGCCTTACCGTGCCCGGGAGCCTCGTCCTGCGCGACGAGGCCGAGCACCTGGCGGTGATGGGCGATAGGCGTACCAGGGGTTGGGCCGTGGACGGCCGGGGCGTCAACGCGGCGGGCTGGGGGCTCTTCCTGAGCCCCTCAGAGTTGGCTGCTTTCGGGCAATTGTACCTGGACGGAGGCCGACATGATGGAAGGCGACTCGTGCCGGAGGCCTGGATAGCGGAGAGCACTCGGGAGCGGAGCCGCTGCCCGGAGTGGGGCGACCTGCCCTACGGTTACCTTTGGTGGCTCGTCGGCGACGGTCGCTACGCCGCCCTGGGCGACGGGGGCAACGCCCTCTACGTCAACCCGCCGAAGCGGCTCGTCGTCGCCGTTACCGCGCGCTTCAGCCCCGACGCCAAGGATAGCGTCGAGCTGAT